>JAYUEJ010000279.1:0-1989 GCA_043739265.1 Rhodopila sp.
GGGTAACTGCTCACCTCCCCTTTTGTAGTCGATCAAGTCGCCGGGATAACGGCATTCCCGGTTAGCGCCTGACGTAGGGCATCGAGTGCGGTGCGGCCATATAGTCGCCCTGTTGCGATCACGCTTGCGGCGGCGGCGTAGACTGTTGCCCCCCATTCGGCGCGGAACCCGCCGGTTACCTTTCGGAAGATCACGCTCGGGCGCAGGGCCCGCTCGCATGCATTGTTTGTATAGGGCACGTCGCGGCGCGTAATGAAGCGGAACAGATCATCGCGATCGCGTCGCATGGCCCTAAACAATCTCCGTGCCGCGTTTTGTGTTGGCTGAGGTCCTGACAACAACCGGTCCAACCGCTTCTCGAGATCGGTGCGGTATTGCGCCAGGGTGGCATCCTTCAGGGTGTCGCGTCGTTTGCCGATCGCGACGGCGCGCAATAGCAGCATCCGAAAGCCTGGCGCAAACGCCGCACAGCCCTCCTCGATGGCATATTTCGCGTCGCGCAGCAGGTGCGCCAGGCACATCTGTCTGACCTCGCCATGACCGACCTGGCCGCCATAGCGATCGGCCACCCAAACATCGGGCCGCGCACCGTCCAAGAAAGCGGTCACGACCCGGGCCGCCCGGGTATCGGCGATCAGGTGGTAGACCGCCGTCGAACTGAGCAGCACCCACTGCCACCAGGTCTTGCCGCCAACCCGGGCGGAGGTTTCGTCGGAGCCGACCACGGCACTGGCCCGCACGGCTGCCGCGATCGGGGCGGCGGCGGCCAGCAGCGGCGCCTGGGCGCGGGAGAGGATGTTGGCGATGGCGCCCTCGCTGATGGTCACGCCGAATAGTTCAGCCATCAACTTCGCCAAACGCTGGAAGCCGATCGCCTGGGTGACGTGCAGATGGATGATGATCGCACACAGGCCGGGTCCGAATGGCGAGCCGGGCGCGAATCCTTCTGGTGCCGGTGCGCCGACATGTTTGCGACAACAGGGACACGTGCCGTGATGGCGGTTGATGCGGGTGACTATCGGGCGCAGTGGCGGCAAATCGATATGGTCGTAGGCATGGATGTCGAGCTGGTCAGCGGGACCGAGCGGATGATCGCAATGCGGGCAGGCGGGCAGCATCGCCAAGATCACCCGGTCGGGGTGTTCGGCAAGCGCCCGGGCAACACCGGGGCGGCCATGGCGGCCCTTTTTGCTCCGATCGGGAAGGTTCGGTTTCTGGCCCTTCGAGGGCGGTAGGCTCGAGTTGTCCGGCGTCTTAGTAGGCGCGGCAAGCTTGGCCTCCAGCGCCGACACACGCGCCGAAAGCGCCAAAACCAGGGCGACAAGATCAGCATGGGACAGGGACTGAAGAGCTTCGCGGTTCACAGATACCGTGAATCGAACCAGACGTTATCGCGTCAAGCAAAAAATGGATCACAAAGCCTCACACCTCAGCGCACGGGGGAAACCAGGAGGGGTGAGTAGTTACCCTAACGAAAGAGTCCCATTGGCGATTCCCTCGGCAGCATTGGCGTGCGAGTCTGTGGAATGCGTACCGGTATTTCCATCGACGTCAGCCCCTCCGACCGTGTTCGTCTGGACGCGGTCATGGCGGATCGCAACAGCCCCCAGAAGCATGTTTGACGGGCAAGGATCATCTTGGTGTCGCCAGACGGGTGCGGCACCAACGAAATCAAGGGTCTAACCGGCACCTCCAAGACCCGTGTCTGGCGCTCGCAGGAACGCTACATGACGGTTGGAGTGAATGGCCTGCTGCGCGACAAGACCCGCCCGCCGCGTATTAGTCCGCTGGGCGACCTGGTAGCTGACCGTGTTGTCGCCCTAACGTTGACCGACCCGCCAAGCGAGACCACGCACTGGACCAGCGCTGCCATGGCCAAAGCTATTGCAATCAGCGTCAGTTCGGTGCAGCGCATATGGCGCAGTCACGGCCTGCAGCCGCATCGGATGCGTCAGTTCACGCTGTCCACCGAACCACGATTCGCCGCCA
>JAYUEJ010000280.1:0-6035 GCA_043739265.1 Rhodopila sp.
GCAACCGCGCAGCCTCAGTGAGCCTGGTTCGTCATGCGGGCCGTGGTCGATACGAACGTTCTGATCAGCGCCTGTCTGAAAGTCGAGTCATCGCCTCGCGAGCCTGTCCGTAATTCTGTGTGTGGGGCATAACCAACGCCAAGGAGCGTATTATGCCGAGCAAAGCGAAGAAAGTGGATCGTGACGTCGCCAGGCTGCCGTCGATCCCGAAAGAGTTGGTGAACCTGTTTCTGACGGGTCCGATGACGGGTGAGGCGATCAACGCGGCGGGTATCGCGTTCAAGACGGCGTTGATCGAGGCCTCGCTGAACGCGGAACTGAGCCACCATCTCGGCTATGCCGCCGGTTCGGAGAAGCCTGAGCAGGTCAGCAACCATCGCAACGGCAGCACGAGCAAGACGGTGCTGACCGGGGATGGCCCAGTGCGGATCGAGACCCCGCGTGACCGCGAGGGCAGCTTTGAACCGCTGCTGCTGCCCAAGCACGCGCGCCGTTTCACCGCGTTCGACGACAGCATCGTGGCGCTGTATGCGCGCGGCCTGACGGTGCGCGAGATTCAGGCCTATCTGGTTGAAATCTATGGCACTGAGGTCAGTCCTCAGCTCATCAGCACGGTGACCGACGGGGTGCTGGCGGAGGTCACGACGTGGCAGAGCCGGCCGCTGGAAGCGGTCTATGCCGTCCAGCATTCGGTTGGCGTATGCCAAACATACCCGAATGCGAAGGTGGTATTTTTCGATGCGCTGCGGGTGAAGATCCGGGAAGATCATGTGGTGCGCAACAAGGCGGTGTATCTGGCGCTCGGGGTGCGCCGGGATGGCACGCGCGAGATCCTGGGTTTGTGGATCGAGACGGCGGAGGGCGCCAAATTCTGGATGAAGGTGTTCAACGACCTGCGCACTCGTGGCGTACTCGACATCCTGATCGCGGTGACCGACGGGCTGACGGGGATGCCGACGGCGTTGGAGGCGGTGTTCCCGCAGACCACGCTCCAGACCTGCATCGTGCATTTGATCCGCAACAGCCTCGATTACGCCAGTTGGAAGGACCGTAAGAAGCTGGCCGCGGCGCTGCGCCCGATTTATGCCGCTGCCAGTGCGGAGGCGGCCGAGGCGGCGCTTGACGCGTTCGAGGATGGTGAATGGGGCCGCAAATTCCCGACCGTGGTGGCCGCCTGGCGCCGGGCCTGGGCGCAGGTGATCCCGTTCTTTACCTTTCCGCCCGAGATCAGGCGGGTGATCTACACCACCAATGCGATTGAAAGTGTGAATGCCAGACTGCGAAAAATCATCAAGACACGGGGCCATTTCCCGACTGACGACGCGGCGAGCAAGCTGATCTGGCTGGCTTTGCGCAACATCACCGCCGGTTGGGGGACAGCGGCGCATCACTGGAAGGAGGCGATGAACCAGTTCGCCATCCTCTATGCGGAGCGCTTCACCCGCGAGGCCTGAGGCTGTTGGCTGTATGAGGCAACAAGCAAGCCCCTCGTTGGCCACCAGCATGGCGTCGTGCTCATGCCTGTCAAATTGTGGGTCCTCGCCATGCTCGCCCCCAAGCGGGGGCTGTGCGTGGCTCCGGTCCCGCCGCTACGCGACGAATTTGACACGCCCTGCGCGCGACTGCCGGAGGATTGGCAGGTCGGGACGAAGGAACAGGCGCTTTGTCGAACCAAGGAACATGGATCAGCATCCAAAATCGACTTGCCGAGTAGACCATGAGCCAGATACTGTTGCTTGCCCAATGGTGGGTGAGACTGAAAACGCCTCACACACAGAAAATCTGACACTCCCGTCGCCCCCCCCTTCCGCTGTTTGTTCGCGGCGGTTGCCAGATGAGCGACGCGTCGATGACAGAAATCGACATTGTTGCCGGTTTCGACCGATACCGGTCCTTCGCTCATCAACGCCCCCGCATGCGTAAACCGTTTAGAGCCATCGCGTTTGGAGGGTCGTCGGTTCAGGACACCGTGGCCGCGGGGTCGGGCTGACGGTTCGTGGGTTTGATCGCCAAATGTTGGCGCTGAGGAGCCACCAAACCGACCGCTGCCCGGGCGTGGGAGTTCAGATGCGATCGCCCTGGTAAACCATTCGCTCTTATAGCGTTATCTGTTGCAGTTGGTTGTTTCACCTTTCCGGGCAACGGCGGTTCGTTCGTGCCGTGTGCAAGACAGTCATCAGGCTGACGCGGAGTTTCGCGGAGGAAAAATGTTCAGTCCGCGGCAGGAGGCTCATCGGTTCGCACCGGGGCGGGGCGGCGGGCGGCGGGCGCCGGGGGCGCCGGGCAGGCTGGGACCATGAAGCTGCCACCGGACCCGGGGATGAGATCCGGACTCTACTCCGCGAAACTCCGCACGCACTCCGCAAACTCCGCGTCCGCTTGATTACTTTTCCATCCGCCGTACCGAAACCACCAGCCGCGCCCTCCGCCATCACGCCACGGCTCGATGCAAAAGCGGAGGGATTGTCTTTGGCACAGAGGGGGGCGTCGCCACGACACGCCGCACCGCACCGCACCGCAGGTTCACCTTGTCTCGGCAGGGTCCAGCAGATAACGTTATAAGAGCCTAATTTTTGGGCGACGCCGCGCTGGCATCCCATGGCGTCGATTGTCCCGCATTTCGGCAGGTTCTTGTGCCGCAAACGAAATGCGGAGGTGATGATCACCGCCCCTTTTCCATTTCGCCGCGCCGATACTCGATTTTTCCCATCGGGATGGCCAATGTTCCCGCAACGTCATATTTGTTTCTTATGAACAACAAAATGACAGAACGATGGTGCAGCGGAAGGATGCCCATGTCGTTGCTACGGCGGTTGTAGCCAAGGCCACCATCATCGTTACGCACAACATTAGGGATTTCGCGCCCGGGGTGCTCAGCCATTCCGGTTTGTCCAAAATCAGGCCGAATTTCTTCTGCGTGGATCTGCTTGAAAGCCATCAAGCCGCGGTCCTTGCGGGACTCCGCGCATATCGGGCCGACCTTATAAAGACGCCCATGTCCCAGGCCCGGTATATCGATCACCTTGCTGACGATAAGCTCGGCATGCCCAAGCTGGCGCTCGCGTTGGGACTACACGAGGCATCCATTCGAGGCGGACGCCGGCGGGAACGGGCTGCTGAAACCCCTTGGCTGAGGCGTCGTCCCCATCGGACGTCGAAAGTGCCGCGAGTCGAGGTCAAGTCGATATGGAGTGGATGTCCGAACCTCCCCCGCGGTTGGTTCATTCTGACCCATGTCGGCCAGGCTCCGATCCGGGACGCCTTGTTTTGCGTCCTTCGTATGCGTCGTTCGTGTTAGTATCACGCTCGGGAGGGCAGGATGTCGGAGGCAAAGCGGCAAACGCGTTGGACCCGGGAAGCCTACCTGGAGTGGGAGGCCGATCAGCCAATCCGTTACGAGTTTGTGGACGGCCGGGTCTATGCCATGGGCGGAGGAACCGCGGAACACGATACGATCGGCAACACTTTGCGCGCCGCGCTTCATACGCGGTTGCGTGGCACACCATGCCGAGCGCACGGCCCGGACCTTAAAGTGAGGGCGGGCAAGGATGGCCGCTATCCGAACGCGTTGATCGACCGCGGTCCGCGGGTTCCGGGCGCGCTACAGGCTCAGGAGCCGGTGGCGGTATTCGAGGTTTTGTCCAAGAGCACGGGATGGATCGACCAAAGCCTGAAGCTGCGTGACTATGATGCGACACCGAGCATTCGCAGCTATGTCCTGATTAGCCAGGACGAGAAGCGGCCATTGTTTACACGCGGGATACGGACGGACGGCTGGGCGTTCAGAGTGCTGTTCTTCTTGAGGAGGTGGACGCGTCTATCGAGATCCCTGCGTTGGGGCTGGTGCTGCCATTTTCCGCCATCTATGAGGGCCTCGAATTCGTTTAGGGCAAAATCAACGGTCATTTTCGACAGAATTACTTGCATTCCGACCATCCTCAATGGTCAGCCAACCATCGGCGGGATGCGGCTGCCGGTGCGGCGTGTTATTGCCGCGCCTCCCCGCGCCTCTGTCCCGGGACGAGCGACGTGACGCGGCAATCCTCCGATCACGACGCTTTCGTCCGCGGGTTGCTTCGCCGCTACGCGTTTCGCGATGACGAGCCTGGTGCTCCGACGGAAAACACCTCGTCATTATGCTCCCCCAACTTCGGCGAATCACTGCGCGGAAAAGGCCGTTGCCGGTCGAACGTGATGGGCAATCCGACGATCTTGAGTTCGCTCCCCGGCAAAATCCGCATCATGTCCATCGCCCGCAACTGCTCGGTTTCCGCCAGCTCCGCGATGTCGTTCACCGGGGCGCAGGGCACGCCGGCTTCACCGATGATGCCCATCCAGTCCTGGCGCGTGCGGGTCAGCAACACCGGCTGCATGGCATCGACCACGGCGTCCCGGTTCGCGGCGCGCTTGCGCCCGTCGGACAGCAGCGGGTTGTCGCACCACTCCGGATGTCCCATGGCGCGCGCCAGCTTTACGAACAACCGATCGTTGCCGGCGGCGATACAGATCGGCCGGTCGGCGGTTTCGAATATCTGGTATGGCGCCAGGGTCGCACTCGCCGCGCCATGCCGTTGCGGTAAAGTTCCGGTCAGATTGTAGGCGTTCAACGGCCCCTGCACCCAGGCCACCGCACTTTCGAACAACGATGTGTCCACGATGCAGCCGGCACCCGTTCGGTCCCTTTGTTTCAGCGCCGCCAATGCACCGATCACGCACCACATTCCGGTGGCGGTATCGTTGATCGCCGGCGCACAGAATGTCGGCGGATCGTCCGGGCGCCCGGTCAGTGTCACCACCGCGCCATAGCATTGCAACAGCGGATCGAACCCCGGTGCCAGCTTCAACGGCCCGGTGTAGCCGAACGCCCAGATCGAGCAGTAGATCAACCGGGGATTGACCGCCATCATCGCGGCCGGCCCGATCCCGAAATCATCCACGATTCCGGGCCGCAGGTTCTGGATCAGGATGTCGGCATCCCGCACCAGTGTCTTCAATTTCTCGATGTCCCCGGCATTTTTGATATCGAGGGTGACGGATCGCTTGCCGCGGTTGTTGGTGTGAAAGCTGACCGAGTCGCCATTGACGAACGGCGGTCCCCACAGCCGAGCATCGTCGCCGCCATCGGGTTTTTCCACTTTGATGACGTCAGCGCCCATGTCCGCCAGGATGACCCCGGCCAGCGGACCGGCCAGCGCCTGGCCGATTTCGACGACCTTGATGCCCTCCAGCGGACCCGGCATCAGGCTATGCTCAGGCGGGCGCGGAACGACGGCTCATTCAGGCTGAAGTCCTGGCCGTTCAAATCGTCGGCCGCCGCGGTGCACAGGTAAACGATCGCCGCCGCCGGCAGCGCGACCGGGGTCAGGTCGCCGCGCGGAATCTGGCTGACCGGGTTCACGCCCGAGGCGCGGATCAGCACCTGCATGTCGGTATCGGTCGTGCCGGGCTGGAAGCCGAACACCCTGATGCCCTTACCCGTCGTTTCCAGTGCGATGGCGCGGGTCAGCATGTGCAGACCGGCCTTGGCGCTGCAATACGCACTCCATCCCACCAGCGGCCGGATCGCCGCGCCGGAGGACACATTGATGATCGTTCCACCACCGTCCGCCAGCATCCCCGGCAACACCGCTCGGATCGCATGATAGGCGCCCGTCAGGTTGATATCCACGTTACGCGCCCAGATCGCCGGGTCGCTGTCGGCGATGGAGGCGATCGGCTCAATGACTCCTGCGTTATTAACCAGCACATCCAGCCGGCCGAAGCGTGCCTTGGTGTCCGCGACCAGCGCCGCGAACGCCGCGTAGTCGGACACGTCGCAGGCCCGGGCGGACGCCTTGTCACCAATGGACGCGGCAACGTCGTCGCACAGTTTGCCGTCCCGGGCGGTCAACACGACGGTTGCTCCCGCCTCCGCCAGTGCCGCCGCCGCCGCCGCGCCAATGCCTCGGCTGGCGCCCGTTACGATAATAACCTTGCCGTCCAGACTGCTCATGACATTCCCCTTATTCATGGAGGGGAGGTTAGAGCATCAATCC
>JAYUEJ010000281.1:0-1988 GCA_043739265.1 Rhodopila sp.
CGATTGCTAACCCGATGATGCGTTCCGCCAGTTCCAGATGTTGAAGCACGATGTTTCCCCGTGGCCCACCGTGGCAGGGCAATCGGGCGAACCAGCCCCCACCCGTGACAGCGGCCCGTCCGTGCGCTAGGTGCAACCCTTTCGCCTGACCGCTCTCGCACGACAGACGCCTGCGCAACAGACGCCTCGCATAACAGACTGGGAACACCTGACCACCATGGCCAGCAGCAACGATATCCGCGCCGCCTTCCGCGACTACTTCGTCCGCAACGGCCACACGCCGGTGGCGAGCTCGCCGCTGGTGCCGCGCAACGACCCGACGTTGATGTTCACCAACGCCGGCATGGTGCAGTTCAAGAACGTGTTCACCGGGCAGGAAAAGCGCCCCTACGTGCGCGCCACCACCGCCCAAAAATGCGTCCGCGCCGGGGGCAAGCACAACGACCTCGACAATGTCGGCTACACCGCGCGCCACCATACCTTCTTCGAAATGCTGGGAAATTTCAGCTTTGGGGATTACTTCAAGGAAGCCGCGATCCCCTACGCCTGGGACCTGATCACCAAGGACTACGGCCTGCCGCGCGAAAAGCTGCTGGTCACGGTTTACTCGGAAGACGACGACGCCGCCGCGATCTGGAAGAAGGTCGCCGGCCTGCCGGACAGCCGGATCATCCGCATCCCGACCTCCGACAACTTCTGGCGCATGGGCGACACCGGCCCCTGCGGCCCATGTTCGGAAATCTTCTACGATCATGGCGACCACATCCCGGGCGGCCCGCCCGGCAGCCCGAACGAGGACGGCGACCGGTTCATCGAGATCTGGAACCTCGTGTTCATGCAGTACGAGGAAGGCCCCCCGGGCACCCGCACGCCATTGCCAAAACCGTCGATCGACACCGGCATGGGGCTGGAGCGCGTCGCCGCCATCCTGCAAGGCAAGCACGACAACTACGACATCGACGTGTTCCGCGCCCTGATCCTGGCCAGCGCCGAGGCCACCGGGCAGGACCCCGACGGGCCGTTCAAGACCAGCCACCGGGTGATCGCCGACCATCTGCGCAGCACGTCGTTCCTGATGGCCGACGGCGTGCTGCCGTCGAACGAGGGTCGCGGCTACGTCCTGCGCCGGATCATGCGCCGCGCCATGCGCCACGCCACCATGATGGGCGCGAAGGAGCCGGTGATGCACCGCCTGGTGCCGGCGCTGATCCGTCAGATGGGCGCCGCCTACCCCGAACTGGTACGCGCCGAGACCCTTATCACCGAAACCCTGCTGCTGGAGGAAACCCGGTTCAAGCATCTGCTGGAACGCGGGCTGCATCTTCTGGCCGAGGAAACCGGGCGGCTTGGCGATCGCGAAGCGCTGTCCGGTGCGGTGGCGTTCCGGTTGTACGACACATACGGTTTCCCGCTGGACCTGACTCAGGACGCTCTGCGCGAACAGGGGCGCAGCGTCGATCTGGAAGGCTTCCAGACCGCGATGCAAGAACAGCGGGTGCGTGCCCGCGCCGCCTGGGCGGGGTCTGGGGATGCCGCGACGGAACGCGTGTGGTTCGAAATCAAGGAACAGGCCGGTCCCTCCGAATTCCTCGGCTACGCTACCGAATCCGCCGAGGGTTCGGTTCTGGCGCTCGTCGTCGGTGGTGCGGCGGTGACCGAAGCCGCCGCCGGTACGGATGTGGCCGTCATCCTGAACCAGACGCCGTTCTATGGCGAAAGCGGCGGCCAGGTCGGCGACACCGGGGTGATTTCCGGCCCCGACGGGTTGGTCATCACCGTGACCGACACTCAAAGGAAACTGGGCGACCTGTTCGTCCATCTCGGCCGCGTTGACGCCGGCATCGTTCGAACCGGCATCCCCGTGGTTGCCGCCGTGGACCATGGTCGGCGCAGCGCGATTCGGGCGCACCACTCGGCGACGCATTTGCTGCATGAGGCGCTGCGGCGGAAGCTGGGGACGCATGTGCAGCAGAAGGGCAGCCTGAACG
>JAYUEJ010000282.1:0-1984 GCA_043739265.1 Rhodopila sp.
GGCGGGCAGAAACAACGGGTCAATATCGCGCGCGCATTGGCGATATCACCGCGCATGGTGATTTTGGATGAAGCCGTATCCGCGCTCGATAAATCGGTCGAAGCCCAGGTGCTCAATTTGCTGCGGCAGCTCAAACGTCAGTTCAACCTGACCTATTTGTTCATCAGCCACGATCTCAACGTCGTGCAATATATCTCCGACCGGGTTCTGGTAATGTATCTCGGCCGCGTGGTCGAACTCGGGCCGGTGGACGAGATTTTCCGTCACCCCAAGCATCCTTACACCAAGGCGCTGCTGGGTTCGCAATCGTCGATGGACCCGGCGCGCCGCCTGGAAGAACCGCCCATCACCGGCGATCCACCCAGCCCGATCAACCCACCATCCGGCTGCCGCTTCCGCACCCGCTGCCTGCTAGCGGAATCGGTGTGCGAAACAACCATGCCGGAACTTTCCGCCTGGCGCGATCGCGACAGCCATGTCGCGGCCTGCCACATCCATGATCCAACCTCCGGCCACACCCTGGCCGATGTCGCGGGGAGCGCCTGAGATGGATGGCAGCATCATGGCCGGCACCAGGCTGGTTGAGATTGAGGACCTTACAGTCCAGTTCGTCACCCGGGAGGCGACCGTCAACGCGGTGAACGGCGTGTCACTGCGGGTCAATTCCGGTGAAGTGCTCTGCATCCTCGGCGAATCCGGGTCCGGTAAATCGGTCACCTTACGCGCCTTGATGCGCCTGCTGCCAGTTGGCCGCACCAAAATCACCGGCAGCATGAAAATCGATGGTCAGGACGTCATGACGCTCGATCGGCGCGGCCTACAAAAGCTGCGCGGCGGGCTGGTATCGATGATTTTCCAGGAACCGATGACGGCCCTTGATCCGGTTTATACGGTAGGCGAGCAAATTATCGAAACCGTCCGCCAGCACAAAAAGGTCAGCCGTGCCGAGGCCCGCGCCCGGGCGCTGGAACTGTTCGAACTGGTAAAAATCCCGTCCCCTGAACGCCGACTTGACGCCTATCCGCATGAACTTTCTGGCGGCCTACGCCAGCGCGCGATGATTGCCATGGCGCTATCCTGCGGTCCGCGATTGTTGCTGGCCGATGAACCGACCACCGCGCTCGATGCGACCGTGCAAATCCAGGTGCTGATCCTGCTGCGTCGTTTGCAGCGCGAAATGGGGATGGGAACGATTTTCGTGACACATGATCTCGGGGTTGCGAGCGAGATCGCCGATCGCATCGCGGTAATGTATGCCGGTCGCATCGTCGAAGAAGGCCCGGTGGCGCAAATCCTATCCGATCCGCGTCACCCTTACACCCAAGGTCTAATGGCATCGACCGTGCACGGCCAGGATCGGTCGCAAGACATTAAAGCCATCCCCGGCAGCCCGCCCGATTTACGCCGCCTGCCGGCCGGATGTAGTTTCCGACCGCGCTGCACGGTATCGCTGCCCGCCTGCCGCGAGATGGTACCGCCCCCAAGCTATCCCGCGCCCGACCGCATGGTACGCTGCCTGCGCGTGGGAAACCCTCTGACGGCTTGAGGAGAATGTGATGGCCCACCACACCCTGAAAGCTGCCCCCGAAACAGTTCGCATTGGCCAGTTCAATGCGACTTTCCCAGCCGTGCTGACCATCGCGTCCGGGGACACAGTCGATGTGCAATGCGTATCTGGCCGTCCTGAGATACTGCCTGGCCCGGAAACCGGCCTGCTGGTCCCCGACGCGTTGCGCGCGATCATCGCCGCCCACCCCGCCATGATGGGGGCTGGCCATATCGTCACCGGACCGATCGCGGTGGAAGGCGCGATGCCCGGCGACATGCTGGAGATCCGTATTGACGCGATCACGCCCGGCACCAACTGGGGCTATAACGTCATCCGCCCCCTGGTCGGCACCTTGCCGGAGGACTTCCATGAAGCCCATTTGATGCACATCCCTGTCGATGCTGCGCGCATGGTCTGCACCCTGCCATGGGGCAC
>JAYUEJ010000283.1:0-6020 GCA_043739265.1 Rhodopila sp.
ATGTTCTTCGAGGGTTTCACCCTGGCCAATGTCACAGTGCCGGGCGGGACGATCCGGCTGCGTCACGCAGGCTCCGGCCCGCCGCTTCTGCTGCTGCACGGCAACCCGCAGACCCACGCGATGTGGCACCTGGTGGCGCCGGCGCTGGCGAAACGTTTCACCGTCATCTGCCCTGATCTGCGCGGCTATGGGTTCTCCTTTAAACCGCCTGCCACATCCGACAGCGCACCCTACGCCAAGATCGAGATGGCGAAGGATATGATGGCGGTGATGGACCATTTCGGTCACAAACAGTTTCTGCTCGCCGGGCATGACCGCGGCGCCCGGCTTTCGCACCGCATCGCACTCGACAATCCGGATCGGGTGCTGAAACTCGCCGTGCTGGACGTGATCCCGACGATAGAACACTTTGAGCGCGCGGATAAGGATTTCGCCATCGGCTACTATCACTGGTTCTGGTTCGCCCAGCCGCATCCGTTCCCGGAATGGCTGATCAATAAGGCACCGGAGGCATGGTGGCGCCAGCACACCGGCCGCGATCCGTCGTTGCCGGATTTCTTCGATCCCGATGCTTTAGCGGATTATTTCGCAGCGGTGCGGCAGCCGGAGATGGTGCGCGGGATGTGCGAGGACTACCGCGCCGCCGCCGGAATCGACATGAAGCACGATCGGGCGACGCGGGAGGCTGGGATTAAGGTGCGCTGCCCGATGCTGGTGCTTTGGGGAACGAAGGGGAAGATCGGCACATGGTACGATGCCCTGGCGATATGGCGGGCGTATTGCAGCGAAGAGGTGATCGGTGGCCCGGTCGAGTCGGGGCACTATATCGCCGAGGAGTCGCCGGCGGCGTTGCTGGACTGGTTCGACCGGTTCTTCTAACCGGTCCGGTTCAGTATAAATCCAGGGGACACGCAGGGCAATCAGGTCAATAACCAAAGTTGTATCGCCAAGACGGGCCACCTGGGGGGGGCCGGTTGAAGCCAGCCCCGCCTTGGTGTTCGACGGCGAATTCGGTATCTTGGCGGTTGCCTGGCGACCTTGGCGTTCCAACTTCCCGGGTCACTCGATTGCCCCGAGGGGTACGGGTTTTTTGAAATTTTGTTCCGTTCATTAAATGGATTTTCAGTCTGATTTGTCCGGCTGCGTCCGGTGTCAAAGAACGCACCGTTTAAGGCCGTCGGTCAGGGAAACCGTGTTGAAGTTTAGTAACAGGCCGATACGGCAAGGCGTCAGGTGCAAATAGGTCAGCAATTGCGCATGGTGAACGGGAAGCAGGCACTCGACGGATTTTATCTCCAGAATGACTTTATCTTCGACTATGATGTCGGCGACATAGGCGACATCTAAAACGACGTCGTCGTATGTCACCGGCAACGAGACCTGGCGCCGGAACGGGATTTCATTCCGGTCGAGCTCGTGGCACAGGCAGGTCTCATAAATATTTTTCAGCAAACCCGGACCCAGGCGGCGATGCACGCGCATCGCCAGTCCGATGATCCGATAGGTAAGATCGCCGCCATGGGCGAGGTTGGACGCAGGATCGGTGACCATCTGAAAAGAGTGCCACCAAATGATTAATACTTCGTTAACGGGCAACACCGGCCAGAGACCGGACGAACGCCCAATTCCACCGTACATATCCTGCCTGCACGACCCCTAATTTCGTCCCGATCAACCGATGCGCATCCGCCAGCCGATGAAACGGGATCGACGGAAACAGATGGTGTTCCGCATGATACGGCATATCCCACATCAATAGCCGCACCGGCCACCAGGTCAGCGTCGTGCGTGTGTTGGTCAGCCCGTTCCGATCTTCCGAACAACCGGTATGTTCGGTCAACAGATAGGCCCGCAGCAGCGGCTGCCCCAGCAATTGCGGACCAATCCAATACAGCAACGGTGTTGCCCAGCCGAACATGACCATTGAAACAACCGCGCCGCCGGCCATGACCAGCGTCATCGCCCGTCCACTGAGCATAATCTTTGGCGCAACAGCCGCCGACACATAGGAATAATCCGTCAAATCCCCCCGCCAGCAATCCGCCGCGACGCGTAAACGCAACATCCAGAACGGCACCCCCAGCACCCGGTGCACGTAGCCGAACACTGAACCCGGCGCAGGCGCCATCAGTTCCGGATCCAGACCGGAATCCTGCGTGTGCCGGTGATGCGCCAAATGGTACGCTGTATAGAAATGCCAGTTCAGCAACGACGGGCACGACGTCAGCCAGCCGACGATCGCGTTCGTTCGGCGGGACGCAAAGGCCGTCTGATGCATCGTCTCATGCGCCGGCGCGAACAATGCCACCTGCACCAGACCCAGCACGAACACACACGGCAGCAGCGCCCAGCCTGGCGACACCGCCACCAGCCACCCAGCCGCGATCAGCAAGCCGACATGGATCGCCAGCCGCACGCCACCGCGCGCATCGGACCGGCCCTGCAGCGCGCGCTGTTCCTGATGGCTCAACACACGGTCGGTCAGAGCAGACATCGGTCATCTCCCGCGCAAACGCCAAACGGCAGCCTGGCAGGCAAACCCAGCGCCGCCAACCCTGGAGAATGATCGTTTGAGATCGCTACAATCTCAAACGTGAATCAGGCGATCAAACACAACGTCAGACCCTGATCGGGCACGGGAAAGGGTTCAACCTCAAACGATCCTGGTCTAACGGCCGGACAACGCCCCGATCGTCCGGTCCAGGTTCGGATGTCCCAGCAGGAATTCCGGCAGGCTCGCCTCCACGTTGGTGCGCTGCTCCGCACTCAGCGCGTCCCAGGCGACCGCGGGCGAAACCGTCACGACGATCGGCGCATAGGCCGATCCGAACAGGCTGTTCATCGCCATCCTGGTCCGCATCGCCAGTCCCGGCCTGGCCGGCTTACCATCGACCCACATCGCCACCGCGATCATGAATTCCGGGTCGGTGGAGCGCATGATCCGCCACGCGCTGCGTGACCCATCGCGGGTCACCAGCCAATGCTCCTGCAACCCCTCGGTCTGCGCCCGTAATACCAGCCGCCGCCGTTCGGCCATCAGCGGCGCGGCGGTGATCCGCGGGGAGAACGCCGCCCAGCTCATGTCCATCGGCACGCCGCCACAGACCACGCGCTGGGTCTTCAGATTGGACGGCACCGATCCGATGGACGCCCCGGCTTGCACCGCGCACCCCGGTCCCGGATCGATGACGCTCGGTACTTGTGCCTGTGTCGCGGTCGCCATCGTCAGGCCGGCCGCTACCGTCGGGCTGATCGCCGCCACCACGACGGTCCCCAGCGCGATGGCGATCACGCCACGCATCGAGTATCGTGCCGGCGCGGCGGGAGGTGCCACCGATCGGGTGGACAACTCATCCTGACGGAATGGCAAACCCAGTGCGATCAGCAACAGAATAACGATCGAGAAGAACACCCAGCCATAGATGATGTGGTCGGCCGCCGCAGCCTGGGCGCTGCCCAGCACATAGCCCAGATAGACAATGCCAAAGCCGCGAAAGCCGTTGGCGATGATGGGCACGATGATGGAAACCAGAATGAACACCGCCCGCCGCATGGGGCTGCGATACATCATCAACGCGTACAGGCAGCCGAACGCGATGGAGGCGATCAGGAAGCGAAGCCCGGCGCAGGCTTCGGCGACAAAAAACGTTCCTTGCGGAATTTCAATGATGTAACCGTCGATATAGGCGGGAATACCCACGATATCGACGCCCTGACGGATAAACCAGGTGGTGACGTCCTGTAGTTGGGGGGTCAGGAATTCGCCGAACGGGACAAGGAAAAACAAATACAGCAGCGGTCCGGCCATGGCCCACCACAGTCGTTTACCCAGGATCGCCAGGAACAGCAGCTCAACGAAGCTGACGGCGATAAGCTGACGCCCTTCCATGATTCCCAATCGTTCGGCCAGCAGCCAGGCCAGCATCAGCGGCAACCCGAACAACACCGCCACCGGCATCGGACGGGCCTTGATCCCAACCAGATCGAAACGGCGATCCCACAACAGAAACAGCGCGATCGGAATAATCAAGAAACAATGATTGTAGGCGGTCGATGCGTCCCAGGTCTGGACCGCGGCCACGACCTCCTTGTTGAACAATGCCCCCAGCAGCAGCAGGCCCAAAGCCAAGGGTGCAGCGACGCGGCGCCATTCCGGGGCGGCGCCGGCTACGGGCGCCCTAGCCAAAAGCGTGTCGTCCAATGCGGCGTCGTCCAACGGGGGCGCATTCATCGGCGGGGACTTTCGGTTGGGTAAAGGCAGGCCATGGATCGGTTCTTTACGCGGTTTCGGCCAGGTGCGGTGCACGCCCCGGCCGCAGGATGTCGTCGAACCGGCGCAACGTTACATTCCAGTCGTAGTCTCGGATGATACGATTCCGCGCGGCGGCGCCGATGGTTTCGCCGTCGGTCGTGGTGGCCATCCGGCAGCAGGCGGCGGCGAAATCCGCTGCCGTGGCGGCCAGGATCGTTTCGGTAACCGGGTCCGCCGCAATACCCTCCAGAGCACCTGGGGTCAGCACGACGGGCCTGGCCATCGCCATCGCCTCCAGCACCTTGTTCTGGATGCCGCGCGCGATCCGCATCGGCGCGACACTGGCGGTGGCATGCGCGATGTAAGGACGCACATCCGCCACGCGGCCGGTGACGAAAACACCGTCGAGGCGCGCCAGCTTCAGCACGTCGGACCCCGGACTGCTGCCCACGACGTGGAAGCACGCGTCAGGCAAGGTGCGCCGGATCAGCGGCAGTATTGCGGTCGCGAACCAAATCACCGCGTCGGCGTTGGGGGGATAGTCCATGGTTCCGGTGAAGACATAATTCGGCCGCGTGGTGTCATAGACCGCCGGATGAGCCAGTGCCGGATCGAAATAGCGATGATCGACGCCATTGCTGACACCGCGGATACGCGCCGCACAATCAGGATGCTGGCCGGCGAACACACCGGCTTCCGCGTCCGACACAAACGCCGACAGGTCGCATTCATGCGCGATCCGCCGCTCCAGCGCTGTGATCTTGCGCCATTCCCGCCGATAGACCAGGCGCATCGGTCCGGTCGCCGTTGCGGCGAAGGCACGCCACTTCTCAGAATCCACATCCACCAGATCGACCACGCGCGTGCCGGTGACCGGCAGGTCGAGGATATACGGCGCCATATTCGACGAGTAGACGAACGTTACCACAGGCCGAATGGTGTCAACCACACCGCGCACCCAATCGGCCAATCCACGATCGCGGAAATACGTCACACTCAGGGCTTCGCCCGTCAGCAACCCACGCAGACAGGTCACGCGGCCGATCCGCCGGTCCACCCGCGCGACATGGATATCCCGGCACATCGGACGCAGCGTATCGACATACGCCATGTCGTCGGGGTCATCGATCAGGCACCCCAGATGAATGGTGTACCCCTGCGCCAGATATTTCAGATCATGGAACGCCCGGATTTTCTCGCCCTTGGTCGGCGGATACGGCAAACGCTGCGCCAGAAACAGAAGATCAGGCTTCGTGGCCGGTGGGGACGCGGGAGTTTCGCGAGACCGCGCGTCGGTTATGGTCGCGGTGTCTGCGTTCGGCACGCTCACTACCCAACCCCACGCACGATGAACGGCCCAAGGACATTTGCCACCGGCAACGGCAAACGTTTCCAGGCCGCGATGAGCATCCGGTATTTCGGGTTCAACGGGTTATGGTCCGGGATCGCCTGCCCCGGCTTCAGCCGGAACCGGTAGTGCAGCCTGGCCGGCTCAAACCCCCAGTTGTGCTTGAACGAGAATGATCCGGTTCCGATCTTACTGCGGCCAAAATCGAACACCAGACAGCCCCGATCCGCTGCTCGGCGCATCGTCTCCCAATACAAAAAATCGTTGCCTGCCCGCCCGCGAGCCGCCGCGGCTCCGCCCCCGTAATAGGGCAGCACCTCATCACGAAAGTAGAAATTCATCACCGAGGCGATCGGCGTGCCATCGTCCAGGATGGTGACGATATCGGCGGAATTCCCGAACACGTCCATCAGGATCTGG
>JAYUEJ010000284.1:0-1981 GCA_043739265.1 Rhodopila sp.
TGGCAGTTCGCCGTCGGCGCGGTGGTGACCCTGGTGCTCGACGTCACCAAGGCCATCGGTTTCCTGGCGCTGACCCGTATCGAGTTCGACCTCGTGATGGTTGCCGCCATCCTGACCGTGCTGGGCTACTCCACCAACGACAAGGTCGTGGTGTATGACCGGGTCCGCGAAAACCTGCGCAAATACAAGTCGATGCCGCTGCGCGAACTGATCGACCTGTCGATCAACGAGACCCTGAACCGCACCCTCGGCACGTCGATGACGGTGTTCCTGGCCAGCCTGCCGCTGGCATTGTTCGGCGGCGAGTCGATCTCCGGCTTTGCCTGGGTGATGCTGTTCGGCATTGTCGTCGGCACCTCGTCGTCGATTTTCATCGCCGCCCCAATCCTGCTGTTCCTGGGTGAGCATCGCCTGCGCCGCGATGCCGCCCCACCGGTCGTCGCCCCGGCCAAGGCCGTCACGGCCCCGCGCCAGTGATCCGGCGGCGGCCCGCGCCGGTCGCCGCTGAATCAGGCAAAGGCCTGCGCCGGCGCCCGATGCTGACCGGGCTGGCAGTCTCGGCGGCCCTGGCACTGGCGCCGCAGCCTGTCCGCGCTGTCCAGACGGTTCGGCCGAAACGGCACGTCACCCTGCTGCTGGGATTCCGCCCGGACACCGGTGTCGACAAGGCCGCGCGCGCCTTCGTAAACTTTCTGGCGCCGCATCTGCCCGGTATCGAGCTTGCCCTGACCAACCTGCCCGCCGACAACGGCCGCGCCATGCTGGCCGCGCTTGGCGATGCCCCGCCCAATGGCAGCGTCATCGGCTGGGTCGTGACGCCCACCCTGCCGGCTCGCATCATCGACCACGGTGAGCCGTCGCTTGGTCAACGGATCCAGTTGCTGGGTCAGGTGGAACGCGAACCCATCGCGTTCGTGTCGCCGGCCAGCGATCCGGCGAATTCGATCCAGGACATCATCCAGCGGGCCAGCGACGACGCCGACGCGGTGCCGCTGGGCACGCCGCCTGCCGGCAGCCCGCCGCATCTGGCTGCCCTGCGATTGCAGGTCCTGGCACAGACCCAGTTAAACATTGTCACGTTCCCGTCCGCCGCCGCCGCCCGGCAGGCCGTGCTGGCCGGCAACGTCTCCGCCGCGGCGCTGGGGTTGTCGGAGGCGATCGGCGACATCCGCGACGGCAACCTGACCGCGATCGGGATCGCGGCGCGGCGCCGGTTCGGCCTGCTGCCCGATACCCCCGTTCTCGATGAGGCGGGTATCCCGCTATCGGCCTTCATCCGCCGCGGCATCGCCGTGCCGGTCGGCACCCCTCCCGAATTTGTCGCGATGCTCGTGGAGGCGCTGCGCGCGACCGTGCTGGACGATGGTTTCCGTCAGCAGGCGGAAGCCAGTGGCATCTACGCCGCGTGGGCGGACAGTCGCGATTGGCTGGCCCAAATGCAAACCGAGCAAGCGGCGCTGACAAAAATCTGGGAGATAAACCCCTGGCTTTCGTCCTCCGGCGGTTAAAGCCCGACACCCTGATGACCGCATATGAAGGCAGGCGACCGCGCGGGTAAAAAACCAACTTCGGTTGAAATACGCCTGCCCCGGGTTTACTCGCCCCGAATCAGCCCCCGATGGCTGGGGGCGTCGATGAACGCCAGAACCTCGGCGACCAGCGGATCGTCGCCGAATGTCGCGCGCATCGCTTCAAGGCGTTGCGCAAACAGGCCGTCCTTGCCGTACAGCACTCGGAAGGCGACATGCAGGCGCTGGATCGCCGCCTTGTCGAAACCGCGGCGCCGCAGGCCGATGATATTCAGGGCAGCAATTCTCGCGCGGTTGCCGATGACACTGCCGAACGGGATAACATCCGCCTCGACGCCGGAAACGCCGCCGATCATCGCGGCGCGGCCGATGCGCACGAACTGGTGGATGGCCGCCGCGCCGCCAATCACCGCGTGGTCGCCGATGCTGACGTGGCCGCCCATGACCGCGTT
>JAYUEJ010000285.1:0-1978 GCA_043739265.1 Rhodopila sp.
AATCTGGCGGGAACCGTGACAGTCGGCGTGGGCACGGGCACTGGCCTGCAGCCCCAGGTGCTCGGCGGCACGAGCGGGACGGCCACGGTGTCCCTGACCGCCGCCCAGCTTCCCGCGCCGTTGCCAGGGGCGGGGGGCCAACCATTCGACAACACGGCGCCGTCGCTGGCGATCACCCCGATCATCGCCATCACCGGCGCTTATCCCGATCCCAGTGTCACGACCGGCGCCACTTTCCTTGGTCAGGTCGTGGACTTTGCCGGCACTGTCGCGCCGCCTGGCTGGATGATCGCGGACGGGTCGTTGCTCCCGGTGAACGAAAACCCAGCCCTGGCGATTCTGCTTGGCACGACTTTTGGCGGCGATGGCGTGTCCACGTTCGCCTTGCCGGATCTGCGGGGGCGGGTCGTGGTCGGGTCCAGCGGCAGTCATTCCTTTGGCAGTGCGTTCGGGCAGCAAGCGACCACGCTGACCGACCCGCAAATTCCCACCGGCATCATCATTGACGCACCGGTTTCCGGGCAGCCTGTCACCAACGATCAACCGTCGCTCGCGCTCAGCTACCTGGTGGCGACAAGCGGTGTGTTTCCTACCCATGACGCCGGGTCCGGCTTCGATCCGACCGCGCCGGTTTTGGGACAGATCGTCGCGTTCGCCGCCGGATACGCGCCCAAGGGGTGGGCGGTGGCGGACGGCCGATTGCTGGCGATCAGCCAAAATCAGGCGCTGTTTGCCGTCCTTGGCACGCTATACGGCGGCAACGGAACATCGACCTTCGCGCTGCCCGATCTGCGCGGACGCACCCTGATCGGCACGGGGATCGCCAACGGAACGACCTATACGGCGGGCCAGGTGGTCGGCAACGACCTGACGACACTCTCGGTCGCCAATCTGCCGCCGGCGGACCAGACTCCGGTGCCGTGCTTCCTGCCCGGCACCGGCATCCTTACGCCCGCCGGCGAGCGAACCGTCGAAACCCTGGCCATCGGCGACCTCGTGCTGACCCTGGCCGGTCAGGCGCGGCCCATCGTGTGGATCGGCACCGGCAAGACGCTGGCCACAAGTGGCCGCCGCGGCGACGCGACGCCGGTGATCGTGCGCAAGGGCGCGTTTGGCCCCAACGTGCCGAACCGCGATCTGCATGTGACCAAGGGGCACGCGTTCTTCCTCGACAATGTGCTGATCCCGGCGGAGTTCCTGGTCAACCACCGCTCCATCCTGTGGGACGACCGGGCGCAGGAGGTCACGGTGTTCCATATCGAGCTGGAGACGCATGACGTGCTGGTCGCCAATGGCGCGGCGGCCGAAAGTTACCGTGACGACGGCAACCGCTGGCTGTTCCAGAACGCCAGCCAGGCCTGGACCATGCCGCCGAAGCCGGCCTGTGCGCCGGTGCTGACGGGCGGTTCGGTGGTCGATGCGGTCTGGCGCCGGTGCCTGGACCGGGCTGGGCCGCGGCCGGGACTGAGTTTGACCGATGATCCCGATCTGCATGTCTCGGTCGATGGCCGGCTGGTGCAAGCGACGGTGCGGGAAGCGGATTTCGCTGTGTTCACTCTGCCCGAGACGCCGCGGGACGTTCGCTTGCTGTCCCGGGCGACGGTGCCGCAGGAGGTTGGGTTGGCACGCGACTCGCGCTGCCTGGGCGTGGCCATACAGCGGATCATCGTGCGCCAGGGGGGGCGGTTCCGCACGATCGAGGCGGATGACCCGCGTCTGGCAGACGGTTTCCATGCGTTTGAGACGGACAATGGCGTGCGCTGGACCGATGGCGATGCGGCTCTGCCAGCCAGCCTGCTGGCCGGGTTCAAAGGGGCGGTCGAGGTGGTGGTTTATATGGCTGGCAACACGCGGTATTGGTCGGATTCCGGAGTACGGCGCGCGGCCTGATCCCGGGCCGTTCGTCGCTACGGCGACAGGCTGCCCCGGTCGGTGCGGATCGCGTTCAGCACCATCTCGGGCGTCACCCGAAGCACGC
>JAYUEJ010000286.1:0-5993 GCA_043739265.1 Rhodopila sp.
CGGGCTTTCAGGTCCGCATCCGGCGGCGGCGGCTGCAGGTCGGCCTGCATCCCGTATTGTGAAAGAAACGGCACCAGCGCCTTCAGGTCACGCGCCCCCATGCCGTGGGAGATATACCAGCGGCCGTCCTTGGTATGCATGATACTGGGCGAGTGGTTCGGAACCTCCAGCGCATGCCGGCAGGACAACCGCCATAGCGGCACCCGCCGCATGACCCAGTGCATGATGTCCAGTTCGGGGTTTTTCGACACCGCCTCATGCACCGCGACCGAAACGTCCTGGCCCTGGCCGTTGCGATTCCGCGCGATCAGCGCCGCGATGATGCCGGTGGCGAGCTGTTCGCCGGCGATGTGGTAGGCGTGCCAGACCTGCGGCGCGATTGGTGGCGAGTCGTAATGCAAATTCGGATCGGGATCGTAACCGCAGTTCATCATCACGCCGCCAAGCGCGAGATGGATCAGGTCGGATGCCTTGAAATCCGCCCACGGCCCGTCATCGCCGAACGGCGTCATGCGAGCGGTGATCAGTTTTGGGAATCGCGCATTCAGCGCCGTGCGATCCAAACCGAGCGCGGTATTTAAGGCGCCACAGGACGAGTCCAGTAAGATGTCGGCGCCATCCAACAATCCCAGCAACACCTCCGGCTGTTCGGCGATGTCCAGGACGACGGATTTCTTGCCGCGATTATAGTTCCAGAAGAACAAAGATCGTTCCGCGCCCGGCTCGTCGCCCAGGAACGGGCCGATGTGGCGGGTGGCGTTGCCCTCCGGCGGCTCGATCTTGATCACCTCGCAGCCCAGACCTGCGAGCAGCAAGCCTGTGTATTCAGCGCGTTCGTCGGCGATCTCGATCACCCGCAGGCCGGCCAGCATGCCGGGGCCGGCGTTTCCAATCATCTCGCCCGGGCCGGTGGACAGTTCGGTCATTGTTTGTTTCCTCCTGCGAACGTGTTGGTCAGGGGCGGGTGCGCGCCAGCATTTCCAGCAGGATCGCGTTGACGGTGTCGGCGGATTCGTAGGCTGCCCAATGGCCGGTAGCCGGGATCAGCCGAATGTCGGCATCCGGGCAATGGGCGCGCAGGGTGGCAACTCGTTCCGGCCCCTTCGGATTCGCCGGCGCATCGAGTTCGCCCCACATGCCGTTCAGCGGCGATACCAACTGGTCGATGGCCTTCATAATGGCGCCGCTGCGGGAGATCGCCGGAGTGCGCAAGCGCGAGCGAACCGTGTTCCAGTCCTGGATCGCAACGGCCAGGTCGTCGATCTTCGCCGGGTCGGCGATCATCAGGCGACCGAGGTTGGTGCGGTGGGTATCGTGCCGCTGTTGCCCGTCCAGGTGCCGCACTTTCTCCAGCGTCACCGCGGACCCCGGGGGGCCGACGCCGGACGAGCCGATGATTGTGACGGAACGAACCTGCTTGCCGCGCAGGGCGCCGGCACAGGCAGCCATGGTGCCGCCGAAGGAGAACCCGACGACGTCGTAGGTCGTATCGGCCCCGACGATCGCGTCGATCCCGTCGGCAACGATGGTCGCGATGGCGAAGGCGTCGTCGCCATCAGGCGGAAAGTCGGATTCGCCGAGACCGGGCAGGTCCGGGACGAGTACGCGGTAGGTTTGGACCAGGGCCGGAATGGTGCGGATCCAGTGGCGCCAGGACCCGGCGCCGCCATGGAACAGCACCACGACCGGAGCGGTGCCGGCGGATTGGTCCCAGAGGTGCCAGACCATTTTGCCGGCTGTGGCGGCGGGGCCGCACTGCGTTTCGTGACGGGCGGCCTGGTGCTGGATACGGTCCAGGATCGATTGTGGGGGTTCGGTCAACTCGTCGTTCATCCCGGTTGGATCCTCTGGTGCGGGTCTAACGATAGTTTACCGGCAGGCGCGGCCGGACGCCAAATCGGGATGCCGAACGGCGAGCCTTGTGATAGGATGTTGTCATGAGCAATGCGCTGTTTCGTCCAATGACTGCCGAGGCGTTTCTGGATTGGGAGGAACGCCAGCCGACCCGGTTTGAGTTCGACGGTTTTCGCACGTCCGCCATGACCGGCGGTTCGGCTGACCATTCGCGTGTGCAACGTAACCTTATCGCTGCGCTGACCTCCGGGTTGAAAGGCAGACCCTGTGAACCTTTTGGAGGCGAACTGAAAATCCTGGCTGCTGGCAGCATCCGCTATCCGGATGCATTCGTGACGTGTTCTCCCGTGCCGGGCAAAGCAACCCATGCCACCGATCCGGTTGTGGTGTTCGAGATCATCAGTCCCGGCACATCCGGGGTGGACCGCATTATCAAGAACCAGGAATACCGCGACACGCCGTCAATCCAGCGATACGTGATCCTGGAACACGACCGCCAGGCGGCGATGGTGTTCAGCCGGGATCATGGGGACTGGGCCGGGCATGTGATCGCCGGCGACACCGACCTGACGATGCCCGAAATCGGCCTGTCCATTCCACTGGCGGAACTTTATACCGGTGTGGAATTGACGGTGAACCCGCCCGCCATTGCGTAAACACATCGATCGTCGGGCTGGCAACGCGCCGCGCCGCGTGCTTGTGTCGTAGCAACACGGGCCTTCGTGATAATTTCGAAAAGTCCGGCGGGCTGCGACAAGGGGATCCATGACGATCGTTTTCATCGGCGACATCCATCAGATGTGGGACAAGGTCGAGCGCGGGCTGGCGAAACTTCCCGCATTACCCAAGGCAGCGGTGATCCTGGGGGATGTGCAATGCGACAAACCTCTGGATGTCCTGGCCGCCCCGCTGCTGTCGCGCGGCATCCCGGTACACTGGATTTTTGGCAACCACGACAACGATGGCGGCCCCGGGATGTGGCATTTCCTGACCGCCGCGAACCACAACCCCATCACCGCCGAACGGTCGTTACATGGCCGTGTCGAGAACGTGGCCGGCGTGCGAATCGCCGGGCTCGGCGGAACGTTCCGGCCTCGGATATGGGAGCCTCCTGCCCCGCCGCGCCTGCACGGACGGGTGGAACTGCCGGACGACGTCCGCCTGATGGGCCGCGGCTGGCGTCCCGATCATATCGACGCCCTGGTCCATTCACTCGGAACCACCGCCATCTGGCCCGAGGATTACCACTATCTGGCCGGTCAGCAGGCCGATATCCTGGTGACGCACGAAGCACCCAGCAGCCACCCCGCCGGCAGTGCCGCACTGGACGCGTTGGCTCGGGCCATGGGCGCGCGGTTGATCGTGCATGGCCATCATCATGTGAACTACCTGGCAACGGCGGACGATGGGTTGCAGGCATTGGGAGTAGCCGCCGCCTGGGGAGCGACCGACACCGGCGATGTGCTGTGGGAAGGCGAGGCGCCGCGCCACCTGACCGCTTCGCCTGAAGGCTGGAGGCGTTGAGGGCTTCGTCCACCAGCGGTTCAATGCTAGTGTCCGGGGCAATATCCAAGGGGGGAACGGCCATGACAATCGACTACAGCAAACTCTACAGTGCCGGCCTGCCTGATCCGGCACCGCGCTGGGCTCCGTTCCCCAAATATTACTTCGTCGGTGGGAATAATGACCCCGAACAGATCCCCATCGAGGCCTTGGTCGAGGCGGCCGCGTCCGTATTGCGGCGTGATGGGTCAAAGTTGGCGATTTATAATCTTGGCCTCGGGCCGCAGGGTTACCCGGCGCTGCGCCAGTTCGTCGCCGACAAATGCGACCAACAACGCGGGATCAAAGCATCGATCGAGGATATACTGATCACCACTGGCTCCGGCCAGGGTCTGGACATGATCAGCAAGTTGTTGGTCAACCCCGGCGATACCGTGCTGACCGAGGAATTCTGTTATCAGGGCGCGATGACCCGGTTCCGCAAGCTGGGTGCCAAACTGGTCGGCATGAAGCTGGATGCCGACGGCATCGTGATCGATGCGCTTGCGCAGCAGCTTGCCGACCTCAAGGCAAGAGGAATCACTCCGAAGTTCATCTACACCATCCCAACCATTCAAAACCCGACCGCCAGTATCCTCCCCCTGGATCGCCGTCATGCCCTGATCGCCCTTGCCCGGAAATACAACGTCGCGATCTTCGAGGATGAGTGTTACGCCGATCTGCTATGGGAAGGCATCGAGGCGCCGCCCGCGCTGTATGCGCTCGATCCCGGCTGCGTCATTCATCTTGGTTCGTTCTCGAAATCGTTGGCTCCGGCGCTGCGGCTTGGTTATGTGATCTCGGGGTGGGAGATCATGAGCCGGCTGTTGCCGTTGAAAGGCGATAGTGGAACCGGGGCGCTTGATCAGATGGTCGTGGCGGAATATTTTACGAAACACTATCAACAGCACATGCGACACTTGAACGGCGTCCTCCACGAAAAACTCCAGACCATGACGGAATCCGTCGCCAGGGAATTTGGATCGGCCGCGGAATGCTGGGCGCCGAAAGGCGGCATCTTCCTGTGGATAAAATTGCCCGCCGGCGTCGATGTCCGCGCGCTGGTGAAGCCCGCGGCAGCAGCCGGGATCGTGTTCAATCCCGGTCCGGAATGGGCGGTTAGCGAGGAAAATTCCAGCAATTGTCTAAGGCTGTGCTTCGCGATGCCCAACAAGCAGACGATCCGCGACGGAGTCGCCGAATTGGCGCGCGTATGTTACGAACAGACCGGGATTCCTGTGCGAAGTGGAAACGTAACGCGGGAATAGAGTTTCGGTTCCTGATGGCCACGGCCGGTCAACGCCGGGGGACTAAGCCGTTCCCATCAACGTCTGCGTCACAGATTCCGCCAGCAGCGCATGGGCGGAAGCGGTCGGATGCAGGCCATCGAAGTAAAGATATCCGTTCTGCGCCGCCCCCGTCGCGGCAAGCTTGCCGCTGTGGCTGTCGGTCAAATTGCCGGTCCAGACAGGCTGCGTAACGTTGGTAAATCCATAGGCTGCCGGATTGGCGATAGCGGTATCCAAAAGACCAAACGTGTTGACGTAATCAATCGACACCGCTCCAGACGCCATGATTTGCTGCAATGCCGCGCCCAAATCCGCATTGTAGGCCCGGGCCAACGCGCTGGAGGTAGCATCACTCGCCGGCCGAACCATTTCGTAGGGTGTTTTACCCAGGTCCGGGACATTTAAAATTACGAAATTCTTTGCACCATGCGCGATCAATCCGGCGATCATATTGGTTTCATTGGTAACCGCCTGCTGGACGCTGGCCTGCTGCTGCGCCGGCGTTTCCGTCGAATTGGCGATGCCCAGAACATCGTTCGAACCGGCCCATATCGTGTATAGCGCGGTCGCGGATGGATGCGGAACGGATGCAACGAATTGTCCGAGTTGCGCGGGCAGATCGGACGGGTTGGCGGAATGGACAGCGGTTGTCCCCGTCTCCGCCCCGCCGATCGCATAATCCGTTCCACCGGCCAGACTCGGTTTTACCGCCGGCAAGCCCAGGTTCCGCGCCAGATCTTGCACCCACACATTGCCGTTGGTGAAACGTCCGCCACTGTAGATACCAGCAACCGGCAGACGACCCAGCGTTCCGATCGAAACGTTGCCGGCATCGGAGAGGCTGTCGCCAAACGCATAGATGCCACTGAATCCGCCAGGCGGGATCGTGACCGCATCGTCTGCGATGAAGGACGGCGATGCGGACACCCCCAGCGCCGCGGTGGGGATGGAGGAGGCCGTCGCGGCGTTGAAGCCGTCGATCAGGGATTTGAGTGTTGCCATGCCAGCGCAAACGTCAAATGCGACGGCATGGTTGCATTAATCTTCGTTCAGCCGAACCCATCCGGACGGGTGAACAACGGCCAGCGTCGGTTAGCGCCGTGATCCGCCCCTGTCAGCGGGAATCGCACACGCATGCCGGAGGTGCGAGCGGCGTTCACCTCGGCATAGCGGCCAGGACGCGCTGCCACATTGAATGGTCCCCCGAGGTCAGGGCAATCGGGTGAATAACAAAGCAGCAACGCCAGGTCGCGAAGGCGCGAAAAAGGGCCGCCAAGGTGTCAGGGCGATTAAACTTTGGCGGTTCGG
>JAYUEJ010000287.1:0-5993 GCA_043739265.1 Rhodopila sp.
AAAAAAATACCCGAGCGGCCGGACACGGGCCGTCGTGGCGGGCGAATTCCTGCCATCGACGCCTTTGTTTGCATAAGGCGACGCCCAACACTGAGCGAATCTTCAGTCAGGAATTCATTTCGTCATGGCACGGCTTGTTGTCCGGGCCACCTATCCTCGCACATGCCGCGACAGGTGGCCGGGACAAGCCGAACCATGACGATGGGGAAATGGCGCATACAGGATGCGGTCATATTTGGGCGTAGACTAAATAGCCAAGCCGGTTGCCGCCAAACTGATGCTGGACGAAACTGGCACACCGTAGGTGACCGCGGAAACCCGTGCGGCGGGAACCGGCATCTGGAGGAGGAAACGAAATGATTAAAATCCTAGGACTTCTCACCCGCCGGGAAGGCATCACCCACGCGGAATTCGTGCGTCACTGGTTCGACGTTCACGGCCCCCTGGCGCACGCGGTGCCGGGCATCCGCCGGTATGTCCAATCCCACGTCACCGGCAGCCGCACGCGCCCGGACATTGCCGAAACCGGTATCGAGGTCGATGGCATCGCCGAACTTTGGTACGACGATCTGGCAAGCTTCGAGCGCGCCGCCGCCACCCCTGAAATGAAGGCGCTAACGGATGACGGCGCGCTGTTTATCGGCCAGATCAAGACCTATGTGATCGAAGAGCGGCAGATTATTCCGCCGCCTGGCTGAGTGCCACCGCTTCATACGGGAAGCGCTTGACCTTTGCCATGTTCAGCCCCTCGATCCGCAGCAGCCTTGTGTCCTGCTTCCGCTCCGGCGAGTGCAGCACGCCGACATCGTAAAGATACGCGTCGCCCGGCTTCATGACGTAGTCATGGTTGGCGACGGCCTTGCCCGGTGTGCTGTCGGTCGGGCGGGCGAGGCAATCCCAGGCGGTCATGATCGTCTCACCGGCCGCCTGGCCGTATATCGCCCAGGACGGGCCATGATCGTGCGGCTTGCTGCTTTTCGGCCCGACATAGCCGTGTGCCAGGATGGCGAACCCGAGTTCGGCGTCCTCATACAGTATATGCCGTTCCGGCGTGCCGGGCGGAATATAGGTTGCGACGAAATCAGCGTCCGCGAGCGCTTGCTGCACCAGGTTGCGGACTTGCTCGCGGCCGGGCGTGCCGGGATGCGACTTGAGCGCGGCGTGGCAGTCGGCGGCGAATGTTTCCAAAGTGAGGGCCATGACTGAGTCTCCGTTATTTATCGACGATAGGGATAACAACTGCCGCGGTCGAGCGTGATGCCAAAATGGTCACCCAGGGCGACGATCGCATCGGCATTGTCCGGATAGGGGTCGGCGTTGCCGGGGCCGACGAGGATGCAGCCGCCGCCTGGCTTGCCCTTTGGCGGCAGCATCGCGGTGGCCAGGGCTTTCCCATCCTGGTCGCGCAGCGTCAGAAACAGCGGCATCGTCCGCCGAATGTGATCTTCCTTGTTGATGTCTTGCTCAATGAACACCGACGTTGTCGGGTGGAAGGCATCGACGGCGCGTTCGCGCTCCCGCCGGTAGTGTTTTTCCACCGCGTGGTGCATTTCAAGGGATTCGGCAACAGCCTCACCTTCCGTCAGAAGGCGAAACCAGGTCCGGTTGCGTCGTGCATCGCAGACATACTCCATGCGCGAACTCCGTCACCTGGATTGAACTGACATGTTAGCCTAGTATGGAAATGTCTGGCGATCAAACCGCCGGTGCGACCGGGGGAAAAACATGGCGGATACGTTCGATTACGTGATCGTGGGCAGCGGGGCGGCGGGATCGGTGTTGTGCGGCCGCCTGACCGAGGACCCGAACGTCACGGTGTGCGTTCTGGAGAGCGGGCCGGCCGACCGGCATCCGTATATCCACATCCCCGCCGGCTTCATCAAGATGTTGTTCAACCCGACCTACACCTGGCAGTTCCAGACGGAGCCAGGGGAGGGGATCAACGGGCGCAGCATCCCCACGACTCAGGGACGCACGCTGGGCGGGTCCAGCTCCATCAACGGCATGGTCTATAACCGCGGGCAGCGGGAGGATTTCGACCATTGGGCGCAGCGCGGCAATCGCGGCTGGGGGTATGTCGATATTCTGCCGTATTTCAAGCGCGGTGAGCGGCGGCTGGGGGTCGGCGATGACCGGGTGCACGGGCGCGCGGGGGCTCTGCCGGTTACCGATAACGACTGGAACCATCCGGCGATGGAGGCTTTCATCGAGGGGGCGGGTGAACTGGGGATGCCGCGGTGCGCCGATTACAACAGCGGCGACAACCAGATGGGCGTCGGTTATTTTCAGCGCCTGATCCACAAAGGCCTGCGGCGTTCGGCGGCTCGGGTTTTCCTGCACCCCGCGCGGGCCACCGGGCGGTTGGAGGTGCGGACGGGCGCGCGTGCGGCGCGGATCCTGTTCGACGGAACGCGGGCGACGGGCGTGCGTTATGTAAACGACCGTAACGGTTCGGTGGCGCAAGAGGTGTTTGCGCGCAAGGAGGTCATTGTATCCTCCGGCACCGCGAACACGGCGAAACTGTTGCAGATGTCGGGTGTCGGACCGGCCTGGCTGCTGCGGGATATCGGTGTGCCGGTGATCGCCGATCTGCCGGTGGGGGAGAATCTGCGCGACCATTACTCCGCCCGTATTGTTGCAAAAGTGAAGAACGTCGGCACGATGAACGAGATGGCGCAGGGGTTCGGCCTGATGGGCCAGATCGCGCGTTGGATGCTGGGAAAACCGAGTATTTTGGCGGTGACTCCGTCGATCGTGCATTGGTTCTGGAAGACCGCCGACACGATGCGGCAGCCGGATATCCAGGGCGTGTTCAGTCCCGCCAGCTATAAGCAAGGCTTTGTCGGGCTGCTGGACGACTATCCGGGGATGACGTGCGGCGTGTGGCAGCACCGGCCGGAGAGTATTGGGTATGTCCGAGCGCGCGGGGTCGATCCGTTTGTTGATCCGATCATTCAGCCGAATTATCTGATGGACCGGATGGATCAGCGGGTTTTGGTGGCAGGCATGCATTGGGCGCGCAAGCTGCTGCACACGCATGCCCTGGCGCCGTATTTCGATGCGGACACGCTGCCGGGACCTGATGTCCATACGGATGACGAGTGGCTGGGTTACGCGCGCCAGTATGGCTCGACGGCGTATCACCTGATCGGCACGGCGCGGATGGGGCCGGTGACGGACAAGACGTCGGTGGTCGATGATCAGTTGCGGGTGCATGGGTTGCAGGGCATTCGGGTGGTGGATGCGTCCGTCATGCCGAATATGCCGTCGGCGAATACGTATTCCTCCACGATGATGATCGCGGAGAAGGCGTCCGATATGATCAGGGGCCGCACGCCGCTGGCGCCGGTGGAGGGGATTGCGGCGTAGGCGGTGCGTGGCGGCCGTTCTGCGTTTTAACTTTTGGACACAGGCATGGGAAACTTGATTGTTCGCGGCGTTGACGACGACCTGATCGCCTGCCTCAAGCGGCGCGCGACGGCACACGGACGTTCGGCCGAGGCGGAGCACCGGGACATCCTGCGCCAGGTTCTTGCCGCGGGTTCGCCCGCGATGCCGTTTGGCGTTTTGCAGGGTAAAATCCGCATGGCAATCGATTTCGATAAGATACCGGAAGCGATGATTGACGCCATGGAGAGCGGCGCCGTTTGACACCAACAGCGCGGTGTTGGTCAGCGTTCCATTGCTTTATCGTTATGGCTTGGCTTGTCCCGGCCATTCATCCCCAGCCGGTCGTGCGCAGATGGCACAGGACCGGCCATGACGGACCGCGCAAGGGCGGTTCGCGTGCAATGAGAACCGATGAGTCGCTACGTCTCCGCTTGCCCAAGCCGCGCAATACCCCGACAATCCCCCCGACCAGAACAGGGAGCCGCTTGTGGCCGGATTCAAGAGTACCGAGAAATACATCGCGACGCGGGATCTGGAGGTGGCGGTGAACGCCGCCGTCACGCTGCAACGACCGTTGCTGGTGAAAGGCGAACCCGGCACCGGCAAGACGGTTCTGGCACATGAGGTGGCGGCTTCGCTCGACCGGCCGCTGATCGAATGGCACGTCAAATCGACCACCAAGGCGCAGCAGGGGCTTTACGAATACGACGCCGTGTCCCGGCTGCGCGACGGCCAGCTCGGCGATCCGCGCGTGCATGACATCGGCAACTACATCGTGCGCGGCAAATTGTGGGACGCCTTCGAGGCAGACGAGCAGGTCGTGGTGCTGATCGACGAAGTGGACAAAGCGGATATCGAGTTCCCGAACGATCTGCTGCTGGAACTCGATCGGATGCAGTTTTTTGTCTATGAAACCCGCAAGACCGTGGTGGCGAAAAATCGTCCGGTGGTCATCATCACCTCCAACAACGAGAAGGAACTGCCGGACGCCTTCCTGCGCCGCTGCTTCTTCCATTACATCCGCTTTCCCGACCGCGAAACGATGGAACGGATCGTGCAGGCGCACTACCCCGACATCCGCAAGGATTTGGCGCGGGAGGCTCTGAATGTGTTCTTCCAGGTGCGTGATGTGCCGGGCCTGAAGAAGAAGCCGGCGACGTCGGAACTGCTCGACTGGCTCAAGCTGCTGATGGTGGAAGATATGCCGGTGGAGGCACTGCGCACCAACGAAAAGCATTTGGTCATTCCTCCGCTGCACGGCGCGCTGCTGAAAAACGAGCAGGATGTGCATCTGTTCGAGCGTCTCGCGTTCCTGGCGCGCCGGGGGGGCTGATGTTCTCGCATCTGGTTCTCGCGCTGCGGTCCGCCGGACTGCCGGCGTCCATCATGGAATACCTGACGCTGATGGCGGCGATGAAGGCGGGTGTGGCGGAATACAGCGTCGAGGATTTTTATTTCCTGGCGCGGGCCACCCTGGTCAAGGATGAGCGGTATCTGGACAAGTTCGACCGGGTATTCGCGCATTGCTTCAAAGGGCTGGAACCGCCCGAAGGCATGAAGATCGAGGACCTGCCGGAAGAATGGCTGCGCAAGCTGGCTGAAAAGCTGCTGTCGCCGGAGGAGATGGCGAAAATCCAGGCGCTGGGCGGGTTCGATGCGATCATGAACCGGCTGAAGGAACTGTTGGCGGAACAGCAGGGCCGGCACCAGGGCGGGTCGAAGTGGATCGGCACCGCGGGGACGTCGCCGTTCGGGGCGTATGGGTATAACCCCGAGGGGGTGCGGATCGGACAGGAGGAATCGCGTCATCGCAGCGCGGTGAAAGTCTGGGACCGGCGGGATTACCGGGACCTGGACGACACGGTCGAACTGGGCACCCGCGGCATGAAAATCGCCCTGCGCCGTCTGCGTCGTTTCGCTCGGCAAGGGGCGGCGACCGAACTGGACATTCCGGATACGATCCGGTCCACCGCGAACAATGCCGGCAGCCTGGAACTGAAGATGGTGCCGGAGCGGCATAACAACGTGAAGGTGTTGCTGTTCCTGGATGTCGGCGGATCGATGGACGACCACGTCAAGCTGACTCAAGAACTGTTTTCGGCGGCCCGGACGGAATTCAAGCATCTGGAGTATTACTACTTCCACAACTGTCCGTACGAGAAAGTGTGGAAGAACAACCGCCGCCGGTTCGAGGAGGTGATACCGACCTCGCAGGTGCTGCGGACGTACGGCCCGGATTACAAGCTGATCATCGTCGGTGACGGCGCCATGAGCCCGTATGAAATCACCATGCAGGGTGGTTCGGTCGAACATTACAACGATGAAGCGGGCACCGTCTGGCTGGACCGGTTGTCATCGCATTATCGCCGGGCTGCCTGGTTGAATCCCACGCCGAAACAAAGCTGGGGGCATGTGCGGTCGATCAGCATGCTGAATGACCTGATGGAAGGCCGGATGTATCCGCTGACGGTGGGCGGGATCGATGAGATGACGCGGGAATTGAGCCGGTAAGGAAGCTGTGGCCGCCGGTTTAACCCGGCAAGGCCCATGCTGTGGTCGCCCTGGCTTGCGTTCGTTCGATCGATGGCCCCGGGAGATCCATA
>JAYUEJ010000288.1:0-5986 GCA_043739265.1 Rhodopila sp.
CTAAGCCGGCCTGACCCGGACACGGCAGATTCGGGTCCGGCCGGCCGCGGGATGTATGGGCGCTGATCCGCCCGGTCGCGTTCATCCTCTCGACCACAAACAAGTAAAATTTGTCGCGGAGAAACGGGAGGTTTAACAGTAATGCACTGAAAAAAAGCGATTTTGGACGCATCGTGTGCGGGTCCGATCGAAAATCCCGTGTTGCGCCGGGCAAAGTCTCTGTGTTCCTCGGTGCGACATCCCTGCGTCTTTGTGATAAAAATTCTTGCTTGCAGCCCGCCAGGGCCTGGAACGAACGTTATTTCAAGGCATCAAATTCCGTGCGGGCGAAGGGGGCGCTGAAGACCTGGCCGTCCCCCGAATGGAGGATGGATGCATCGAAGCTGGCCTGCCGTCGATGATGTCAACACCTACCTGACCTTAGCAAAGCTGAAGCAGTGGCGCGGTTCGCGAATGCTGGCTGCAGCAAGACCACACCTAAGAATAGGAGCCTTAGAATCAACCGCGCTCATGGTATGTTCGATCTTGCTGCGGCGCACAAAACGGATCACACTGCTGGCATGCCGGATCTACCAGTCGCCTCATCGACCGCCATTCTGGCCCGGGAGCTCCTGGACCTCACCGCCCGTCTCGGCGCGCGCGCCGACGAAGATCCGTTCGGCAATCCGGTTCTGCTGGTTTCACTCGCGATCACCCGCCAGTTGGACAGCGGCAGCCTGACCGAGGCCGATATCGCGGCCCTGATCCGGGATCTGCGCGATGCGGCGTTCACCGATCGCGCCGGCCGCATCGCTACCTATCTGGGTGGCATCGACACCGTAACAAATGACGCCATCCTGGCGAGCCTCGCCCAGCATTTGCTTCGCCCGGACCCGGACGACAGTCCGGTTCGTTGGGCAGAATACCGAACATTGACAGAGCGGACACGGTTCGCCGCTGTGTTTACCGCGCATCCGACGTTTTCCTTGCCGTTGCCGGTCAACCAGGCACTGGCCGAAGCAGCCTGCGGGCGCCCCGTACCGTCGTTCGAATCCCATCGTCCGCCGCCGATCACCTTGCGCAGTGAGTTCGACCAGGCCGCCGCCGCCATCGCCAATGGGCGCGACGCGATCGACCGGTTCAACGCGGCGCTGATCACCGTCGCGCGCGGCGCCTGGGCGGATCGTTGGACGGAACTGACCCCTAGCCCGGTCGTGCTATCGACCTGGGTCGGCTACGACACCGACGGCCGCACCGATATCGGCTGGTGGGACACACTGAAGCTGCGGTTGGAGATGAAGCGGCTGCAACTGCTGCGCCTGCACGCTCAGGTTTCGGTCCTGCCGACTGCCGATGCGCTGGCAGAACGGCTGGCGGAAGCGCGCGCGGCGGTGGAACAGCAGATCGCACTGTGCCCCGACCAGCCGGACCCGGTTAAAGTCGCGGCCTTCGCACACGCGTTGATCGGTAGCCGGGACACTGCCCTGACGTCGCCCGCGCCGCTGCTGCCGTTGTTCCATGAGGCGATCGCCCGGGCCGAGGATCACGAAAAACTGGCGCTCACCGTGGCACGCGCCGGGCTGGTTTCGCATGGCATGGCGCTGGCGCACACCCATACCAGGCTGAACGCGGCGCAGATCCACAACGTCGTCCGCCAGCGGCTGGGCATCGCCGATCCGCCGGAAGACCCGTCCCGCCGGCGCGCGCTGTTCACCGCGATCAATGCCGCGCTGGATACCGTAACGGCGGAACCGGTGGATTTCGGGGCGCTGATCAGCGAACAGGCATCCGCCGCCAAACTCATGATGGTGGTCGCCCAAATCATCAAGCATGTGGACAGCTCGGTTCCCATCCGCTTTCTGATCGCCGAAACCGAAACGGGTTATACACTGCTGGCGGCGCTGTGGCTGGCAAAGTTGTTCGGGATCGAACGACAAGTGGAGATTTCTCCGTTGTTCGAAACCGCCGACGCGTTGGAACACGGCGCCACGGTGCTGGAAGAAGCCCTGCGCAGCCCGCATTATCGCAATTACCTGAAATCGACGGGCAAGCTGGCGCTACAATTCGGGTATTCGGATTCCGGGCGCTATGTCGGACAACTCGCCGCCAGTTATTTGATCGAGCGGCTGCGGCTGAAAATCGGCCAGACGCTGGAGCATCACGGCGTCACCGGCGTCGAGATCATCCTGTTCGACACCCATGGCGAGAGCATCGGCCGTGGCGCGCATCCAGGATCGCTGGCCGACCGGCTGAAATATCTGTCCCCCACCGCGTCGCGTCAGGCGCTGGGACGGGCCGGGCTGAAGGTGCGGGAGGAAGCGGCGTTCCAGGGCGGCGACGGATATCTGCTGTTCGGCACACCGGAACTGGCCTTGGCGACGATCACCCGGATCGCCGAACAGACCTATCATCCGGCCGCCGGGCCGATCGAGGACCCGGTGTATGCCGATCCCGATTTCGCCGCCGATTTCTTCGCGACGATCCGATCCGGCATGGAAGGACTGGTGGAGGACGCCGGTTATGCCGCTTTACTGGGGGCGTTCGGACCATCGTTATTGGACCGCACCGGATCGCGGCCGGCGGCGCGCCAGTCCGACGGCATGGGCGGCGCATTGCGCATCACTCATCCGCGCGAATTGCGGGCGATCCCGAACAACGCGATTCTGCAACAACTCGGCTGGTGCGCCAACACCCTGCAAGGCATCGGCGCCGCCGCCGCTCGGCATCCCGAGACTTTTACCGAATTGCGCCAGACCAGCCGGCGCTTCAAGCGCGCGATGGACCTGGCGAGTCATGCGCTGGCACATTCCGATATCGAGGTGTTGCGCGCGGTGATCGCGACTCTGGACCCCGGCACCTGGCTGGACCGGGCGGCGCATACAAGACGGCCGGGGCGGCGAGAGGCGCTGGTGTCGGTGGCGCGGGCGCTCGAACGGCTGGACATCTGGGCCGCGGCGCAGTCGATGTTCCGGCGTATCTCGGCCGATCACCTGGCGCTGCGGGTAACCTGGCCGGATGTGCCGCATATGGCGAACCGGGAGGTTCTGCTGCACGCGTTGCGGCTGTCGCTGATCCATCGCATCTGGCTGCTGGCAACCGAAATCCCGGATTTTTCGCCACGCCACGGGGTTAATCGCATGGCGCTGGAGGCAGCGATCCTGCGGCTGGATATCGAGGCGTCACTCAACATTCTGGCGGAGATTTTCCCCTCCGCGACCGATCCCGCGGCGGATTGCGATTATGCCGAACCCGCACCCGGTCGCCGCACGGCTGCCTATGCTCGGGAACATGAGGAAATCTTCGCCCCGATGAACCGGCTGTTCGCCATGGTGCGGGAGATCGCAACGGCGGTGACGCATGAAGTCGGGGCGTTCGGTTAAGCCGCTTACTGTCTGTGTTCGCATCCGGCGTTTGGTTCGGTTCGCGGGCGCACGCTGACCGACAATTCAACCTGTTGGCCCAGCCGTCCGAGGATCGCCATCAGGCGATCGATGGTGAAACGGCTGAATTTCGCCTGCCGGATACGGGAAAACTCGCTATGAGACACCCCCGTCCGCGCTTCGGCCTGCCGCGTCGATAGCCCGTCTGCATCGAGAATTTTCATGATGTGAGTGCCCATCAGCGCTTTGGCCTGGCGCACATCCGCATCGGGATAGCCGAAATCCCGGAAGACGTTGCCGCTTCCCTGGACGACTTCGATGTGTTGGTCGGTCACCCCAGTAACTCCTTCAGCCGCCGAATGCGGTCTATAATCAGGTCGATCTCCGGTTTCGGCGTGGCAATGCCGGAGGTCGATTTCTTCTGGAACGCATGAACCACCCAAACATCCGGACCAAGCCGAAGGGCGTAGATCAGGCGAAACGCATCGCCCCGATGGCGTAACGCCAACTCCATGACCCCGGTCCCAAGACCGGTCAGGGGCTTGGCCACCGTCGGATGCCCGCCGTCCGCGACCGCGGTCAGGGCATCGAGCACGTCGTCACGGACACCGCGCGGAAACGCCTCAAAGTCTTTGTGCGCCGCTTTGACCCAGCGGATCGGGCGAGTTTCTCTTACATACCGATTATATGTTGGCAAATTTGTCACCGCGCGTCAAGAGGGATTTTTGGACGTTCGCTTAAGACCACCCGGACGACCCTAAATGGTTCATCGTTAACAAATGGCTAATGGATCGCATCGAACCGCCGAACGGCTTCAGACCGGCGCGACGACCGCGCCTTGCGGCAGGGCGGGGGGCCTCGGTGCGCTGGCCCTGTGCTGCGACGGACGGCACTGGAGAAGCGGTTTTTCCAACAAGCGGTAGGATAATTCCGCCAATGGGAAGGGTAACCCGATCGCCAGGATCGCGCAGGCGACCGCGGGCATCAGGCCGGGTTCGAACAGCCGGTTCTCGGCGACATCGACCAGAATGGTCAGATGAATGAGGTAAAGCGCATAGGATCGCGTGGCGATCCAACGCACCGGCGTCGCGAACCACGCGGCGGCACTGCGCAGGCGTAACGCGGCGGGCAGGCACAGGGCGCCGCCGATGACTTCTATGTTCGCGGTCAGCGGCACCGCGATTTCCGGTGGCATCGGCAAGGTTGCGAACAAGGCGACACCGACCAGGGTCAGGCCGGCGGCGAGCGTGGGCCATTTGTGCCGGAAAACCGCATTTTGGATGCAATACAGGCGGGCCATCAGAACGCCGTAGGCGATCTCATCGATGCGGAAAAACACCAGCGGGCCGCGTTCCGCATAGGCCAGGCGCAGCACCAGCGGCGCCACGATGAACGCAACGAGGCACCAGGAAAGCGCGCGGGCACCGCCCAACCGGCGTGCCGAAAAGATCAGGGCAGCACCGAACAGCAGGTAAAACCATTCCTCGATCGCCAGCGACCAGGTGACGACGAAATAATAGTCGGCGGGCATGGCCGCGATCAGGTTCTGGGTCAGTGTCAGGAACCGCAGCGCGGTGATCAGCGCGTCCTGCCTCGGCGGGAAGACGCACAGCAGGATCGCCAGCCACAGGAAATACAACGGCAACGTGCGCATGCCGCGCCGGATCATGAAGACCCGGAAATCGCGCCAGGTTGGGTGCGACCCGGCGATGCCGATCAGGATGCGGCCGATCAGGAACCCGCTCAGGGCAAAAAAGATTTCGACTCCGACGTCGCCGGTGATGTCCACGACCGGCGGAAGATGGGCGTCGAACCAATAGCCGAGATGGCTGGCCCAGTGGCTGGTCAAAACCATCATCACCGCGATGGCCCGCAACAGATCGAGACCGAGGGAACGGGAGGGTGTTTGGTCAGGGTTGGTCGGCAACGGGTTGCTCCAGCACAGAGAACGAACGGCCACGGGCGACGTGGTCCGAAGGAAGTTGCCTTCGGGGGGCGGTATCTATGGCCTGAAGATCGTTAATTTTTAGCTAATGCCAAACCGTGTTGACGCCGATTCCGACGCTAAATCGTCATGGTGCGGTGTGGTCGCTGCGATGACCCCCACGGTCCAATGCCAGCCGTCCGGGGCAGGACCGAGCCGGCAAGCAAGGGTTCAACACGGAAAATAGCGGAGCCTCACGGAGAAGGAGCGGACGCATCAGCCGACCGAACCAAAGGCAACGGATCACCGCCATACGGTCGCGGCTCGCAGGACAGGAACGGGCGCGCTGCCTCGACGATCGTTCGTCACCTCCCACGGCCCTGTGCGGACAGGTATCGACCGGGCATTTCCTTCAGTTGTTCCGCAGTGAGAAAAGCAAACTAACAACAAAAATTTTCACGAATTACGGGAAGGGATTTTTACAGATGGCGGACCAACCGCCAGAAATGCCCGCACCGGTGGTGTTCCGTCACACCGGACGCATACGCAAGACCCACGGCACGCCAACAGTTTCGCTGTAAATCTATGCATTTAATAAGAAAATACATTAGTGTCCGGTTCACCAAACCAAATCCTCTCGGAAGAGTCTGAGATATAAGGGTTTCCGGCAGTTCGTTGCTGGGGCGGATTTGAATTGCCGACG
>JAYUEJ010000289.1:0-17977 GCA_043739265.1 Rhodopila sp.
GTCTCGACGATCAATTGCTTCGAGGTCTCGTCCAGGCAGACCACGGGACGATCCGGATCGTGCGGCCTGTGATAGACCTCCAGCACGTCTTCCATCTTCGCGTTTCGGGGCGTCAGCTCCCGCTGACGAAACGCGGACATTGCTGCCACGAACGCGGCATTGGCTGCCGGCGGAATGACAAATTGTTCTTTCAGGTGCGGTTTGAGACTGTTTTTTTTAGCGTCCGCCCAATTGTGTTGTCGCTGACCCGGGCAACGATGTTCAGCTCCACGACCTTGTCTTCCAGCAGACGCAATGTCCACTTGGCGCGCCCTTGGGGTGGCTCCGAACAGGCCAACGCGGTCACCTTGGCCTCGGCCGCACCATCGAAGATGCGCCGCCGGGCCGAAGCCGGAGAGCGTTTTGGAGTCAGAACAGAATCCACCCCTTCTTCAACCAGTTGCTGACGAATGCGCGCGACGTTCGAAAGAGCAATGTCCAGTGCAGCCGCGATCCGGCTGTCGCTCCATCCTTCGCCGGTCTCGCCGACATCGGCCTTCAACAGGACACGCGCCCTGGTCAATTTTCGCGCGGGGTGCTTGCCGCTGTGGATCAGGGTGTCCAGACGCTCTCGCTCCTCCGCGCTAAGTTTCACAACATACTTCTTTATGGCGATCTCTTTTGCGACCACGAATCGGCTCCGTCATTTCGTTGCGGAGCCATCGATTCGAACATTCGACCTGTTGTCAATGACGCAGGCCACTAGCGCTCGCTAAGGTCACGCCGCTATGGTCCCGTTACCGAATGGGAGTTCACCGAATGGCGCGCGCGGTACTGGGACTTCTGCTTGGGAGCATGCTGTATTCCGGCGCTTCGGCGCAAACGCTGAACATCGCCTCCTCGGCACCGGTCACCAGCATCGATCCGCATTACCACACGCTGTCACCCAATGAATCCCTGCAAAGCCATATCTACGAACGCCTCGTGGACCGCGACGCCGCCGGCCACATGATCGGCGGTTTGGCTGAATCCTGGCGGCTGCGCGACGATCGCACCTGGGAGTTCAAACTCCGCACCGCGACTTTCCACGACGGCACCCCCTTCACCGCAGAGGACGTCGCCTACACCCTCGCTCGGGTGCCGCGCGTCAAGAACAGCCCGGCATCGTTCTCGGTATACAGCCGAGCGGTGACGAGCACCGAGATCGTGGATGCGCATACGATTTTGCTGCACACCGACACACCCTACCCATTGCTCCCCTCCGACCTGTCCCAAATCTTCATCATCCCCCACACGCTCGGTCCCGATCCCACGACCGAGGACTTCAACAGCGGCAAAAACGCCATCGGCACGGGCACGTATCGTTTCGTTGCCTATCGTCCCGGCGACCGGATAGAGATGGAACGTTACGACGGCTATTGGGGCCCGAAGCCGCACTGGCAGCACGTCAATTATCGTATCATCAGCAACGACGCCGGCCGCACCGCGTCGCTGCTGGCCGGCGATGTCGATATGATCGAATTCGTTCCCCCCACCGATCTGCCGAAACTCCGCTCCGATCCGCGTGTGACGCTGGCGGAAATCGTCGGCAATCGCGCGATCTACCTGTGGCTGGACCAGTCCCGCACCGGACCGACGCCATTCGTATCCGGCCCGAACGGCGAATTACTGGAGTCCAATCCGCTGAAGGATCGCCGCGTGCGCCAGGCCCTGTCGCTGGCCGTCAACCGCCCGGGCATCGTCGATCGAGTGATGGAGGGTGCGGCCGTTCCGACCGGGCAATATCTTTCACCCGGCACATACAGTTACGTACCCGATTTGAAACCACCGCCTTACGACCCGGCGCGCGCGAAAACCCTGCTGACCGAAGCCGGCTTCCCCAACGGGCTGCGCATCACGCTGCATGGCCCGAACGATCGTTATGTAAACGACTCTAAAATCATCCAGGCCGTCGGCCAGATGTGGCAACGCATCGGCGTCCAGACGACGGTTGAGGCTCTGCCCTGGAACAGTTTCGTCAGCCGCGCCGGCAAACAGGATTTCTCGGCATTCCTGCTGGGCTGGGGCACCGCCACGGCCGAGGGCACCAATCCGTTGCGCGCCCAGATCGCCACCTGGAATCCCGATCGCGGCATGGGCACCGCCAATCGCGGCCGCTATTCCAACCCCAAGGTCGATGCGCTGATCGATCAGGCACTTGCGACAATGGACGACGCCGCCCGCGAAAAGATCATCCAGCAGGCAACGCGGGAGACAATGGACGATGTCCCGGTCATCATGCTGCACCTGCAGAAGAACATCTGGGCGGTGCGCAAGGGTCTGACCTACGAACCCCGCGTCGATGAGGAAACCAGGGCGATGTCGGTGCGCCCATAGATGCTCACATGGCTGATCCGCCGTCTGATCCAGGCGGCCTTCGTCGTCCTGGCGATGACCGTCATCGTGTTCGTCGGCGTGCATGTGATCGGCAATCCGGTCGATATCCTGATCTCCCCCGAGGCCGACCAGGCCGAACGGGCCAGGATCATCGCCAATCTGGGACTGGATCAACCGCTGTGGCGGCAATATTTCGTGTTCCTGAATGGAGCGTTGCACGGCGACCTGGGTCGTAGTTTCGTGTTCAACGAACCGGCCCTGAAACTAATCGCCCAACGCATGCCGGCAACAATGGAGCTGGCGATAACCGCCGTGCTTCTGTCGGTCGTAGTGGGCGTGCCGCTGGGGCTCTATGCCGGTATGCGGCCGGACGGTTTCCTCGGCCGCACGATCATGGCCGGCAGTATCCTGGGGTTTTCCTTGCCGACCTTTTGGGTCGGGCTAATGCTGATCATGGTGTTCGCCGTGCAGCTTGGCTGGCTGCCCTCGACTGGACGAGGCACCACGATGGCGTTGCTTGGCGTGCAATGGTCGTTTCTGACCTGGGACGGTCTGCGGCATATGGCCCTGCCAGCATTGAATTTGTCGCTGTTCAACATTTCCCTGGTCCTCCGCCTGACCCGCGCCGGCGTGCGCGAAACCCTGCCGATGGATTTCATCAAGTTCGCTCGGGCAAAAGGCCTGTCGCCGGCGCGGATCGTAATGGTGCATGTACTGAAAACCATCATGATCCCCATCGTAACGGTTGTCGGGTTGGAGCTTGGGTCAACCATCGCCTTCGCGGTGGTGACGGAAAGCGTGTTCGCCTGGCCGGGGATGGGAAAACTGATCATCGACAGCATCAACGTGCTGGACCGGCCGGTGATCGTTGCGTATCTGATGATGATCGTGCTGCTGTTCATCACCATCAATCTACTGGTGGATATACTTTACACTGTGCTGGACCCGCGGGTGCGGTTGGAGGCGAAAAAGTAAATATGACGCCCCGTGTCCAGGGTGGTACAGAAGCTGCCAAGGAGGCCTAATCATGGACAGCACGGTTGACGTGACCATCCCAGTCGAACCTGAAGCCGCGGCAACGCTGGCCGACACCCGCAACCGGGAGGCTGTTGGCCGCCTGATCAGCCGCGTACTCAACCCGCGCTCCGGCCCGAGCCCGCTTGCCCGGGCAATCGCCGAACTCAAAGCAGAGGTGACCGCCGCCGGCCTCACCGATGCCGAAATCGATGCCGAACTCGCGGCCTACAACGCGGAACGCCACGATCATCGAACCACCATTTGATCGTCTTCGATGCCTCGACCATCGTAAGCGCGGCGCTCAAGACCGATAGCGTGCCGGAGCGGGCCTTATTACCTGCGGAAGAGACAGACATCTTCGCCCTCTCAACCGCCGTTGACGCCGAAATCGCCGACGTGCTCGACGGCCCCAAATTCGCCGGTATGCTGTCGCGCGAACGACGCGAACGCATCCTGGATACTCTACGTGGAACGGCTGTCTGGTTCGAGCCGACCGACCGCATCACCGACTGCCGCGACCCGAAGGATAACAAATACCTGGAACTCGCACTGGCAGCCGGCGCCGAGATCATCGTCAGCAGCGACAACGACCTCCTCGTGCTGTATCCGTGGCGCGGCGTCCGCATCCTGCGTCCGGCGGATTTTCTCGCGCTTTAGGGGGTATGGCCGAGCCTCACGATCGTGCATCATCGGTTCGATAACCGGAGACGGATGTGCAATGAGAGTTCGAGGTAAGCGCCGCTTATGACGTTTCCACTGCCCACCGCCCTCCCCTCCGAGGAAACCCCCTTCCACCGCTTCGCCGCCGACTTCGCGCAATCGAAACTCGCCGTCGGCGGCTTGATCGTTTTCGTGCTCATCGCCGCCGCCGCCATTCTCGCGCCGCTGATCACGCCGCAAAATCCCTATGACCTGGCCCAGCTCGACATCATGGATGGCCGCCTGCCGCCCGGTTCGCAATCGGCCGTCGGCTACACCTATCTGCTCGGTACCGACGACCAGGGCCGCGACATGTTCTCCGGCATGCTGTATGGCCTGCGCATCAGCCTGGCGGTCGGCGTCGGATCGGCCCTTTTCGCCGCCGTCGTTGGCACGACCCTCGGCCTGCTCGCCGCCTTCTTCGGCCGCCGCACCGATACCGTCATCATGCGCTTCGTCGATCTGCAACTGTCGTTCCCATCCATCCTTGTCGCGCTCATGATCCTCGCCATCCTTGGCAAGGGAGTCATGAACGTCGTCCTCGCCCTGGTCATTGTCGAATGGGCCTACTACGCCCGCACCGTCCGAGCGACGGCGATGGTCGAACGGCGACGGGAGTATATCGAGGCCGCGTTGTGCCTCGCCTTGCCCTGGCGCCGCATCATGTTCCGCCATCTGCTGCCCAACTGCCTGCCGCCGTTGATCGTTATTGTAACGCAACAGGTTGCCCGCGCCATCGCATTGGAAGCCACCCTTTCCTTCCTCGGCCTCGGAGTCCCCATCACCGAACCGTCGCTCGGTTTGCTGATCGCCAACGGCTATCAATATATGCTGTCGGGCAAATACTGGATCAGCTTCTATCCTGGTATCGCGCTGCTGATCACCATCGTGTCCATCAACCTCGTCGGCGACCAGTTGCGCGACGTGCTGAATCCCCGTTTGACCAAATGACCCTCGAAGTCCGCAACTTGCGCACCCATTTCGCTACCCGCGCCGGAATCGTCAAAGCCGTTGACGACGTTTCGTTCACCGTCTCGCGCGGCGAAATACTGGGTCTGGTTGGCGAATCCGGTTCCGGCAAATCCGTTACCGGCTTTTCCATCATTGGGTTGGTCGATCCGCCCGGCCGCATCACCGGCGGGTCGATCCTGTATCAAGGCCGGGACCTCGCGACCCTGACCGCAAGTGACATGCGTCACCTGCGCGGCAACCGCATCGCGATGATCTTCCAGGACCCGATGATGACCCTGAATCCGGTCCTGCGCATCGATACCCAGATGATCGAGGCCGTCCAGGCCCACACCAACCTTTCCCGCACCGAAGCCAGAAGCAAATCCCGCGACGCACTCGGCATGGTCGGCATCCCCAGCCCCGAGGAACGCCTGAACGCCTACCCCCACCAATTCTCTGGCGGCATGCGCCAGCGCGTCGCCATCGCCATCGCCTTGTTGCACAATCCGGACGTGCTGATCGCCGACGAACCAACCACCGCGCTGGAGGTGACGATCCAGGCGCAGATCCTGTCGGAGGTGCAAAAACTCACCGCCCGGCACGGCACGGCGTTGATCTGGATTACTCACGATTTGTCGGTAATCGCCGGCCTGGCCGACCGTATCGCCGTCATGTATGCTGGCCGTGTCGTCGAAACCGGAGACGCCGCGGACGTGCTGGACCGCCCGATGCACCCTTATACCGCCGGCCTGATCGGCAGCGTCCCCAGCCGCAACCGCCGCGGCCAACCCTTGCGGCAAATCCCCGGCATGACCCCAGGCCTGCTGTCGCTGCCCGCCGGCTGCGCCTTCCGAACCCGTTGCGGTCATGCCGATACCGCCTGCGAACAGCAACCACCGCGGACCGGTTCGGGCCACACCGCGCGCTGCTTCCACCCATTGCCGGAACCCGCCGCATGACCGCGCCGATCATCGAACTGCGCGGCGTATCGAAGCAATTCGGCCCGACCCATGATGCCGCCGCGCGGCTGACACGCGCGGTTGCGACCCGCCTCGGCCGCCCGCCCGCGGAGGACGTTGTGCGTGCCGTCGATGGCGTGGACCTTCAGGTGTTCAAGGGCGAGGTCGTTGGATTGGTCGGCGAATCCGGCTGCGGCAAATCCACCATCGGCCGCATGGTGGCCGGCATCATGCCGCCATCCCAGGGTCAGGTTCTGTTCAAGGGTCAGGACATCGCTCAACAGGCCAAGGCCGAGTCGTTGAAAATTCAGATGATTTTCCAGGATCCGTACGCCTCGCTCAATCCGCGGCTACGCGTCGCGGACATCGTGGGCGAGGCGCCATTGGTCCACGGCATTGTCGGCAAAGCCGATTTCGACGCCTACGTCGATGCGCAATTGCTTCAGGCTGGCCTGGACCCAGCCTATAAGCGCCGATATCCGCATCAGTTCTCCGGCGGCCAGCGCCAACGCGTCGGCATCGCCCGCGCCCTGGCGGTGCAACCGGAATTCCTGGTGTGCGATGAAGCGGTGGCCGCCCTGGATGTCTCGATCCAGGCCCAAATCCTTAATCTTTTCATGGACTTGAGAGCGCGGCTGGACCTGACCTACCTGTTCATCAGCCACGATCTGGGCGTGGTCGAGCACCTGTCGGATCGCGTCGTGATCATGTATCTGGGCCGCATCGTCGAAGCCGCCCCGACCGAAGAGATTTTTGCCCGCGCCAACCACCCGTACACCCAGGCGCTGCTGGCGGAGGTGCCGCGGATCGAGTCGCGAAAACGCCGCTTTACTGCGGTCCTTGGCGAAATCCCAAGCCCGCTGAACCCGCCGACGGGATGCCATTTCCATCCGCGCTGCCCGCATGCGATGCCGCGCTGTGCCGAGGAACCCCCAGTGTTGCGGGAAATCGCGCCCGACCACCGCAGCGCCTGTCACCTGAACGGCTAGGGTTTCACAGGGGTGACTTCCCGTCCAGGTCCGGCTAGGAGTGTTCATCTGTCACGTTGCGGCAGCCACCTAAGAACCCTTGCGGGAGCACACAATCCATGACGATCAAAGTCGGCGACACCATTCCATCCATGAAGCTTATGGTCGCCACAGCGGATGGTCCGAAAGAGATCTCCACCGACGAATTTTTCAAAGGCAAGAAGGTCGTCCTGCTGGCGGTTCCGGGTGCCTTCACCCCGACTTGCAGCATTAAGCACCTGCCCGGCTTCGTGCAGAACGCGGATGCGTTGAAGGCCAAGGGCGTCGATACCATTGCCTGTATCGCCGTCAACGATGTCTTCGTCATGGACGCCTGGGGCAAGGATCAGGGCACAGGCGACAAGATCTCCATGCTGGCCGACGGTGCCGCCGCCTTCACCAAGGCGATCGGCCTGGAACTCGATTTGAACGCCCGCGGCATGGGCTGGCGAAGCCAGCGCTACGCGCTGATCGCCGACAATGGCAAGGTCATCCATCTTGGCATCGAGGCCCCTGGCGGGTTCGAAGTCAGCAAGGCCGAAGCGGTTCTCGCCGCGCTCTGATACCGGAGTGGCGGCCCCCGATTCATATTGGGGGCGCCGTTCCACAATAGCCATGGACGCGTCGGTGTGAACGACGTCGTTCAATACCTTCTCAGCAAGAATGCAGCACAGTTGGCGGCAAATGCCGAGCAAAGCGGGCGCCATAATATCCGCCGGCAATGGCGGAGACCATCATCGCCAGCATCTCCGGCCAATGCACTGCGCCGGCTACGGCGAAGCACATCACCGCGGAACCATTGGTGGCACTGACCAAAAGCTTGCGGATTGGCGCCATCGCCGTCAACTCGGCCGAGTCGATCAGGGTCCAGACCGCCAACCTCGTCAGGCCAATGGCGCCGCCGAAATAACCGCCATAGATCGACAGCATAAATTGGATTACCAGGAACGTGCCGCGCCCAATCCGCACGTAGCGCCGCAGCCAGTCGCCTAGTTGGCGGCCGCCGGCGAAGCTGACGGTCGCCAGCAGCAATAGGCATGGAATGACAAGGTCGAAGGCCCGCCCCGGGAGTCACCAGCAGCAGAATCGCGCCGATCAACCCGCCGGCCATACTAACCGGCAGCAGTATTTTCAGGCTAATCCCGGCGATACCTTGCAGAATATCCCGGTAGGCACAGGTGCTGGCCACCGTACCAGGGAACAGCGCCACGGTGCTGGTGGCATTGTCGGAGAGCGGCGGCAGCCCGGCCAGCACCATGACGGGGAACGAAACAAACGACCCGCCCCCACCGGCGACCGCGTTCATCGCGCCTGCCAACAAACCAGCCGCAACCAACAATATAAATTGCAATATCAGCCGATCATTCTACTGGAACATTCCGTTCGAGTTCAGCCAGCCACACGGTCGCGTTGCCGTCCGATGGTGCCCGCCAATCGCCTCGGGGCGACAGCGATCCGCCTGCCGAGACCTTCGGGCCGTTCGGCATTGCGCTACGCTTGAATTGGCTGAACCCGAAGAAGCGGGTCAGGAACACCTCCATCCAGTGGCGGATTTGCTTTAGGTCGTACGCCACCCGCCGGTCGGCATTGAAATGCGGCGGCCAGACGCCCCGTTCCGGATCTTCCCAGGTATGCAGCGCCATAAAGGCAATTTTCGAGGGCACGAACCCATAACGAAGAATATGGAACAGGGTGAAATCCTGCAGTGCGTACGGCCCGATCTTGGCTTCCGTGCTTTGCGGCGTCTCACCCTCGGCTGCCGGGACCAACTCGGGAGAGATTTCCGTCGAAACGATCGCGTCGAGGGTCTCCAGCACGTCTTCGGCGAAACGCTTCGTGCCAATGATCCAGCGAATTAGATGTTGGATCAACGTTTTCGGCACTCCGGCATTGACGTTGTAGTGCGCCATCTGGTCGCCGACGCCGTAGGTACACCAACCCAGCGCGAGTTCAGAAAGATCACCGGTGCCGATGACGATGCCGCCCTGGTGGTTGGCCAACCGGAACAGATAGTCCGTGCGCAGCCCGGCCTGCACGTTCTCGAACGTGATGTCATAGACCGATTTGCCGGTGGCGTAGGGATGCCCAAGGTCCGTCAGCATCTGTTTCGCGGCGGGTTTGATGTCCAGTTCGCTCGCGGTTACATCAAGCGACTTCATCAGTTTCCAGGCGTTGGACTTGGTGTAATCCGACGTCGCGAAACCAGGCATGGTATAAGCAAGAATACCGTCGCGCGGCAGACCGAGCAGATCGAAGGCCCGGGCGCAGACCAGCAACGCCTGGGTGGAATCCAGCCCCCCGGAAATCCCGATGACAACCTTCTTCAAGCCTGTGGAGCGCAGCCGTTGCGCCATTCCGGAAACCTGGATGTTGTAGGCCTCGTAACAATCCTGCTCCAGTCGCGCCACATCCGCCGGGACGAATGGGAAGCGTTCGATCTTGCGTCGGAAGCCGACATCGCCGGTCGGCGCCGATACGGTGAAGCCGATGCGGCGGAAGGCGCGCGGATGGCGACGGCGATTGGTATCGAACGACCCCATCTGCAAGCGTTCCTGTGCCAGCATGTCCAGGTCGATATCGGCGATCGCCGCCTGATCCGCCGCGGGAAACCGTTCGGTCTCGGCCAAAGTGGAACCGTTCTCGAAGACAGATGCCTGGCCGTCCCACGCCAGATCGGTGGTCGATTCGCCTGCCCCAGCGGCGGCATACAGATACGCTGCCAGACAACGAGCGGATTGCGAACGGCAGAGGAGCCGGCGCGTCTCGGCCTTTCCGATCGTGATGTTGCTGGCGGACAGGTTCGCCAATACCGTCGCGCCGGCGACCGCCGCCTCACCGCTTGGCGGGTTGGGAACCCAGACGTCCTCGCAGATTTCCGCGTGGACGATCAGTCCGCTTATGTCGGTCGCTTCCCACAAAAGGTCGGTGCCGAACGGCACGGTGCGGTTACCCAAGGTGATGGAGCCACCGTCGGTCCCGTCGCCGCTGACGAAGTGGCGGGATTCGTAGAACTCGCGGTAGTTGGGCAGGTGGATTTTCGGCACGACGCCGAGCAAGGCGCCACGATGGATTGCCAGGGCACAGTTATATAGCGCGCCAAGGTGGCGGATTGGCGCCCCCACCAGCAGCAATGGCATTAGGTTGATGCTGCCTGCGACGATGGTCTCGATCGCGGTTTCTACCGCGTCCAGCATGGTTTTCTGCTGAAGCAGGTCGCTGATCGCGTACCCGGATAAACCAAGCTCCGGGAACACCGCCACCGCCACAGCCTGCCGGTCGCAATCTTGGGCCATGCGCAGAATCGTCTGCGCGTTCGTGGCCGGATCGGCCAACGCGGTGCGGGTGGTGCAAGCAGCGACACGGGCGAAGCCGTGGCGATAGAGGGATCGGAAACTCATGGCAGGCCCAGTTTGTGGTGCCCGTACTATGGCGCGGCTTGGTGGATGGCGCCATCCGGGCAGCGTTACTGAATCGATCGAGGGGGCAAGCCCGCAAATCAACGGGACGATCCGCTTTTAGCGGACAGACTGTTGGCCTATGCCTGGGCTGAACCGATCACTTCCGTACCGGACTCAGGCGCGCGGGCAACTGGAATGCGATCAACAGTGTCAGCGCCGCGAACCCTGCCGCCAAGAGGTAAGCATTGTGCAAGGAGCCTGCCATCACCTCGGTCAGGTGGGCAAGCTCCGTCGGGGCCATAGCGAGGCGGACGGGTGCGTCCAACAACCACTCCACCGTATGCACCGCGCCAGGATCCAGATTGAGCATCGTAGCATTCAGCACCGCGCCACATCCCGACGCGCCTACCGATTGTCCAACGAAACGCATGAACATTGAGGATGACGTAGCCGCGCCGCGCTGTCCCCACGGCACCGAGGCCTGAATCGAAACGATAAACACCGTACTGCAGAACCCCATGCCGATGCCGATCACAAACGATCCCATCGCCGCCCAAAGTGGCCCGTCGGCGGGACGAAGCGCCACCAGCATCGCACATCCGATCACCAGAGAACATCCACCAAGGATCGCGACAACGCGGTAGCTGCCGCGCATCATGATGCGGCCAGCGAGAAAGCTCGCGGCCGCCCAGCTTACCGACATCGCGCCCAGCACCAGCCCGCCATCAATGGCGGCTCGGCCCATCGCCCCCTGCACATAGGTCGGCAGGAAGGCCGCAACGCCCATCATCATGGCGCCCGACGCGAAATTGCCCAGGCTACCGACGACGATGACTCGAATCCGCCAAAGTTCCAGCGGCAGCATCGGTTCAGGCGTGCTGCGTTCATGCAGGTACAAAACGACCAGCGCGAGCAGGCCGGTGACGGTTAGCACCGACAGCGTCGTCCCGCTCAGGCGGCCGCTTTGCACCAGCGCCAGCATCAGGCAGCCGAATGCCAGCAGCAACAGGAGGGAGCCGGCCCAGTCGATGCGGTGCGAACGGCGATGCACGTCTTCTCGCAGGAACAGGGCGATCATCACGATGGCGGCGATGCCGATCGGCACTTTGACCCAGAACACGACACGCCAGCTCATATGCGCCACCAGAAAGGCGCCGAGCGATGGGCCGAGTACCGCTGATACGCCGAACACGGAGGAAACCAGGCCTTGGATTCGGCCGCGTTCGGCGGGCGTGTAGATGTCACCCAGGATCGTCGCGGCGATCGGTTGAATGGCGCCCGCGCCGCAGCCTTGCAGCGCCCGGAAAACGACGAGCGAGGGCATGTCCCAGGCCATGCCGCACAGGATGGTGCCCGCCAGGAACACCACGGTGCCGGCGAAGAACACCGGCTTGCGGCCATACAGGTCGGCGAGGCGGCCATACACCGGAATAGTGACCGCCTGCGTCAGCAGATAGACGGTGAAGACCCAGGTAAACAATTCGAACCCGCCCAGGTCACTGACGATCGTGGGAATGATGGTGGCGACGATCGTACTCTCGACCGCTGCCATGAAGGTCGCGATCAGGCAGGCGGCGAGGACGAGGGTCCGGCGGCTGTCGCTGGGTCGTTCACTCAGATGGGGCAGCGTTCCGTCCGGGCTTTCGCCTGCGGCGTCCGGCATGCGTCGTTTTCTCCCGCTGGGTAGCGCTCAGGAGGTTTTGCCCTTGGCTGGATGGCGTGACAACCGGCCGGCCGCCCTGATTCTCTAACTCCGGCGGCGCAGCGCAGCCGTCAGGGTATTTTCCAGCAGGCACGCCACCGTCATTGGCCCCACACCGCCTGGAACCGGGGTGATTGCGCCGGCGACCTTGGCGCAGGCATCGAACGCCACGTCGCCGACCAGGCGGCCGTCGGGCAGGCGGTTGATGCCGACATCGATAACCGTGGCGCCGGGGCGGACCCAATCGGCCTGGACCATCTCGGGCTTGCCGACGGCGGCGATCAGGATGTCGGCGCGACGGCACTCAGAGGGCAGGTCGCGGGTGCGGGAGTGGGCGATGGTCACGGTGGCATCGGCGGCGAGCAACAGACGGGCCATCGGCCGTCCGACGATGGCGGATCGACCAAGCACGACGGCTCGGGCGCCTGCGATCTCCACGCCGGCAGAGTGGAGAAGTTTCATGACGCCAAACGGGGTGCAGGGAACCAGGCCCGGACGGCCGTCCGCGAGATGGCCGACATTCGTGGGATGAAACCCGTCCACATCCTTCGCAGGGTCGATCGCGGCGATCACCGCCTGGGGGTCTATGCCGTGGGGCAGCGGTAGTTGCACCAGGATGCCGTCGATGGCGTCGTCGTCGTTCAACGCCTGGATCGTGGCCAGCAGATCGGCCGGAGCGGTGTCGGCGGGCAGGCGAATGGTGCGCGCCTCTATCCCGGCTTCGCGGGCGGCGCGGTCCTTGGTGCGAACATAGACGCTGCTGGCGGGGTTGCTGCCGACCAATACGACGGCCAGACCGGGGGTAAATCCGGCGGCTGCCACCCGGGCGGCGACCTCGCCACGTAGGGTGGCGGCGATGGCTTTGCCATCAATCACCCGGGCCATCACGCGTTCGGTCACATTGTTTCCAGTATGGCAGTCAGAAATGCGGCGTCGCCTGCGACATGCAGCGTCTTGTCGCGGCTGGTCTGCCCGAGCGTGACGGCGGCAGCGGATAGTGGGACGTGTAGTGCCTCGGCCAGCACGGCGCAGGCGGCGCGGTTGGCGCGGCCGTCTTCCGGGGCCTCATTCATCCCGATGCGCAGGCAGGCCCCCCGAACGGAGACCGCGAGGCCGTGGATACCGGACCGGCGGGATTTCGGCTGGACCTTCACGGAGACGCTGACGCCGTCGCGCAAGGCGCGCCAAAAGATTGTCATCGCAAAGTGCGCCAAAAGACGGTCACGGCAGGGGGCGCCGATAGGCCGTCAAAGCAGATACTGCATGGACCCGGTGATCACGGCGCTCGCGATGTTGCCAAGTAGCATGCGGGCAGCCTGTAGCAGCAGCAGGAGCATCAACGGGCTGAGGTCGATGTTGCCGAAACTGGGCAGGACATTGCGGATTCGCCGCAGGGCGGGTTCGGTCACGCGATAAAGGAAGTCTCCGATCGTCCACACCACCCGGTTGCGGGTGTCCAGCACGCCAAACGAGGCGAGCATGCTGAAGATGGCCGCCAGGATGACCGCCCAGATGTATAGGCTCAATAGCTCATCCAGGAGCCAAAACAGCGTCCTGATCATGTGGCGAACACTCCAAATTCGGCCTGGAACCTAGCGGTGGTGATGGCGTTCCGCAACATCAGTCGCGATAGGACGATGCGAAATGGGTTTGGGGTGTTCCAGATCACAGACGAATCACCTGGAATGGTGGCCTGTCCCCGGGCGGCCGCTGCTGTCTTCCTCCCGACGAACGCATCGGCCGGCGGATCGTCGTTCGATCCATTTCCCCCCCGAACCTGGCCCGGCCGCTGCGATGGCCGGGCTTTTCTCGCTCGGGCCGCTTTTTTGCCAGCTAGGCCATGGAATGCGGCCATGGGATAAAGACAGGCGACTGGATCGCGACGACCAGTCATGTAAAAACCCTTAACATGAGTTGGTCTGGACCCTCGGACGGCGGTTCGGGGCGCCGTGGCTACCACCACGGCAACCTGCGCGAAGCCCTGATCGATGCGGCGTTGGAGCTGATCGGCGCCAAGGGGCCGGCAGGCTTCACCATCGCCGAGGCGGCGCGTCTGGCCGGTGTCAGCCCGGCCGCACCATACCGCCATTTCCGCGATGCCGATGCCCTGCTTGCCGAGGTCGCGCTGCGCGGCTTTGACCGGTTCGCCGAACGCCTCACTAAGGGCTGGAATGGGGGGCGGCCCGAAATCGTGCGCGCGTTCGAGGATCTCGGCCGCGCCTATTTGGCGTTCGCTCGGGAGGAGCCGGCGTATTACGCGGCGATGTTCGACTCTAGACTGGCTATAGACGCGCATCCGGGGTTGCAAGCAGCAGGGGATCGAGCGTTCGGCGTGCTACGAGATGCAGCGGATCAGGTTTCCGCGACCCTGCCGAAAGAGCGGCGGCCGCCGGCGCTGATGATGGCGCTGCATATCTGGGCGATGGCGCACGGAATCGCGTCTTTGTTCGTGCGGCAGGGGCCGTCCCGACGCAAATTGCCGATGGCGGCGGAGGACTTGTTGGAGGCGGGTGTGCTGCTTTATCTGCAAAGCCTGGGGCTGACCGGCGGAGTGTAGCGGCGGGTCTTGCGGCGATAACGCTGACCGCCATGGCGGTTTGACGTAGAAACCCAGACCCGACGGGAATTTGGATTACGAAATCAACACTGGACGAAAGCCTGTTTGCCGCGCGACAACAAATCGAGGTAGGTTGCGTTTTCCGACTGGCCCTTGTGTATTCAACAGTGTCGAACTTGCGTCCGGGCTTGGTCCCGTGGCGTCGAAGGAAAAGAAAGCATGGATTTCCGCGCTCCGCATTGGCGCTTCGGTCTGCTGATTGGCACCGCCTTCGTGGCTGGCGCCGCGTTCGGCCCCGGTTTGGGGGTGATCGGCCTGGGGACGCTTGGCAGCGCATTCGCCCAGGACAGCAGCCGTACCGACATGTATCAGATGCTGAAGGTTTTCGGTGACGTGATGCAACGTGTCCGAGCCGAATACGTCGATCCGGTTAACGACAAAGAGATGATCGAGAACGCGATCAACGGCATGCTGACCGGCCTCGATCCGCATAGCTCCTACATGAATGCGAAAGCGTTCAAGGACATGCAGATCCAGACCAAAGGCGAATTCGGTGGCCTTGGGATCGAGGTCAGCGAGGAAAAGGGCATCATTAAGGTCGTCTCCCCGATTGATGACACGCCCGCGGCCCGCGCCGGCATCAAACCGGGCGACATCATCACAGCACTGGACGGCAAGACGGTCATCGGGCTGTCGTTGAACGACGCCGTGGACCGAATGCGCGGCCCGCCGAACTCCAAGATCGTGCTGACCATTAAGCGCCAGAACGTTGACAAGCCGCTGGAGGTGGCGCTGATCCGCGAGGTCATCCACATCCAGGTGGTGAAATCGCGGATGGAGCCGAATGATATCGGCTATGTCCGGCTGTCGCAGTTCACCGAACAGGCGGATGCCGGCATCCGGCTGGCGGTAAAAAACCTGAAGCAGCAGAACGGCGGCAGGCTACGCGGCCTCGTCCTCGATTTGCGGAATAACCCGGGCGGCCTGCTCGATCAGGCGGTGTCGGTATCATCTGACTTCATCGATCAGGGGGAGATCGTCTCGACCCGCGCCCGTCACTCCGAGGAAAGCCAACGCTGGGACGCCAAGGGCGACGACATTCTGCACGGCGCGCCCATGGTGGTGCTGATCAACGGTGGGTCCGCCTCGGCTTCGGAGATTGTGTCCGGTGCATTGCAGGATCATCGCCGGGCGATCGTTTTGGGAACGCGCAGTTTTGGCAAGGGGTCGGTGCAGACGGTTATCCCGTTGCCCGGCAATGGTGCAATGCGGCTGACCACGGCGCGGTATTACACGCCGTCCGGGCGGTCGATCCAGGCGCTGGGCATCGCACCTGACGTGCCGGTGCAGGAAACCCGCGAGGAGCGTGCGACGTTTGGCGGCGAGAAGGAGGCCGACTACAACAAGGTGCTGACCAACCAGGGCGGCACTGGCCCCCAGGCGCTGCCGCCGCGCACCGACCTGCCGCCGATCGCCAGGCAGATTCCGGAAAAGCCGCCGGAGAATTTTCCGAAATTCGACCCGGCGAAGCCTGACGAGACTGACTTCCAGTTGCAGCAAGGAGTCGCGCTGGTGCAGGCGATGGCGGCGCAAAAGAGCGCCTCCGCCAACTGATCTTGACGCCGGTGGCTTCCCAAGACCCGGACATGCGGCGGATTGGAGGCCTACTGGCGGGTTGGCGCGGCGTGGGGCGGTTCTGGCTAGTGGTGCTTGCGACGTTCTGGATTGGCGTTGGCGTGCTGCAGGTGTTGGGGCCACCGCCGCAGCGAATGGGACCAAGAATGGCCGCGCCGGTCATCCATGCCGATCCGATGCCTGTGCCGCATGGCACCCCAGACGCCACGACGGGGTCGGGCCGGGCCCTGCCCGGCCCCGTCGCCGACCCAGATCCGGCATTGCTGGAGGCCATTCCAGGTTCGCCTCGTGCGATGCTGCCGCGGATCGCTGTCGATGGCCGAACCCCGATGGCCGCGTATGCCGCCGCATTTCACCCCTCTACTCCGCGTCCGCGAGTCGGTCTGCTGATCGCCGGGATTGGCATGAGTGGCGCCGAAACCCTGGACGCTATCAACACCCTGCCAGGGGCCGTGACGCTCGCCATATCGGCGTATTCATTCGATATCAACCCTCTACTCGCTGTCATGCGCAAGACCGGGCATGAGTACCTGTTGTCTGTGCCGATGGAGCCGTTGGGTTATCCCGTGAACGATCCGGATGACCGGTTCGCGCTGATGACCTCCTTGCCACCTGCCGAGAACCTGAAACGCCTGCGCGCGCTGCTGGGTCGGGTAACCGGCTATGTCGGGGTAACGGACGCAATGGGAGAAATGCATGGCGAGCGACTGGCCGGCACGCCGGATCAACTGGACTCCGTGCTGGAAGAGGTGGCCCACCGCGGCCTGCTGTTCGTCGATGCTCGGGTCGGCCAGCCTGGGCTGGCGCATGCCTGGAACCGGCCAGCGGATCTGATAATCGATGACGATCAGGTCGATGCGGCGATGCTGGACCAGCGGCTGATGGCGCTGACTCGGATGGCATTGGACAAGGGTTCGGCGCTGGGCATCGTTTCCGTGCCGCGACCGGTGACGGTGGAGCGGATCGCCGCCTGGGCGAAAACATTGGACTCCAAAGGCGTGGCTCTGGCGCCGGTCAGCGCGCTGGTGCTGCCGCCGGTCAAACAGGAGTAGGACCGATAAGCGATCTACCGTACCGGCCAAACGTCGGCGCCGTGCTGTTCAACCGGGATGGGCTGATCTTCGTTGCCCGGCGCGCCGATATGCCCAACGCCGAAGGGCCGGCCGGGGGTTGGCAATTGCCTCAGGGGGGCATTGATGATGGCGAAGATCCGAGGATCGCCGTGTTCCGGGAACTGGAAGAAGAGATCGGCACTCGCAAAGCCGAGGTGATCGGTGAGCATCCGGACTGGTTGACCTACGACCTGCCGCCGGGGTTGCTGGGGATCGCCTGGCGCGGGCAATACCGCGGTCAACGGCAGCGCTGGTTCGCCATGCGGTTCACCGGTGAGGACAGCGATATCCGCCTGGACCTGGACCCTCATCCTGAGTTCGACGCGTGGCGCTGGGTGGCTTTGGCGGAGTTGCCCGCGCTGGCCGTGCCGTTCAAACGGGCGATCTACGATGTGCTGACGGAGTCGTTCGCGCGGTTCGCCGTGGCGTAGCATTCGATCGCAGAGAAGCGTCGAGTAGCAAAGCGGCTTCGTTTCGGTACGTGACCCTCACGACTCCCCTCATTTTCCTTCCGACTAGGTCTTGCGCCGATTCGTAGGGATTCCCTACCAGATAGGGGAATTTCGTGGATGAGGGTGGGTCATG
>JAYUEJ010000290.1:0-1969 GCA_043739265.1 Rhodopila sp.
ACAGCCCCCTGATCCGCTTCGGTATCGCCGCCAGCCAGCCAGGCCCCGGCAGCGGTGGTTCCGCTGTGCAGCGCGATCGCCATGCCGTCGCCGGTCAAAGACGGAATCACCGCCGCCTGATCGCCGAGACGGAACAACCCGTCCGGAGGAACCGATCCGGCGCGGAAGCCATAGGGAATGCCGGCAACCGCGAGCGGGCGCGGCAGCAGCGCGATCGCCCCCGCCATCATCGCGGCGAAACGCCGGCTGCCGCATTCGATTGCCGCGATCAGGCCGGCCCAGCCGCCGCCAAGCGCCTGGAATGTCGAACGCCGCACCGCGATGCACAGGACGCCGCGGCCATGCTCGACGTGCTGCATACCGGCATAGCCACCGGGAAACAGCGTCAGTTCGACCGCGCCGTCCAGTCGTTTCGACGACTCCGGCGAAAGGTCAAAATACATCTTCATGCCGACGGCGTCGCGGTCGGTATGCGGACGCGGCAGGTCGCGCAGATCGTGCTTGCCGGTCGCCTGAAACACCGTCCGCGCCATGATCTCAGTTTGGTCGCCGAACCCGATTGTCCAGTGGAGGTCATTGCGTGTCAGGCGCCGGACGGTTTGGCCGAGTTTCAGGATCGTACCCGCTCGTTCGGCCTGGCGCAGCAAGGCGGCATCGAACACCCGGCGGGACAGACTCAGCGCCGGGAACGGCAGGGCGGTTTCCGCCGTCCGCTCACCATGGATCAGCCGTACGTGCCGGATCGGGACGGCGCCCAATGCCAACGGATCGACTCCGAGTGCCCTGACGCGCTGGATGGTGTCCGCACTGAGAAAATCGCCGCACACCTTGTCGGTCGGTTCGGTGGCTCGCTCGATCAGGACGGGCCTGTGGCCGGCGCGGGCCAGCGTGATCGCGGCGGCGGTGCCAGCCGGTCCACCGCCAATGATCACAGGACCAATGATCACCGGACCAATGATCACCGGACCAATCATCACGGGGCCGATGACCACGGCGCCGGTAACCACGGCGTTGGTAACCGGCAAGTCCCGACGCACAGCCGGAACGGGATGTACCAGGCGATGAACGCCTCCTGTTCGGTGATGCCGGCCTGCCGCAGCAGTGCGTCCCACTCGGAGCGGATAAAGGCGCGGGCGATGGAAATCTGGCCATCCTCGCGGACGAACCGGTGCCAGAAGGCGGCGCGGGCGAGGATCGGAAAGCCATAATACGGGACAAGGTTGCGATGCAGGTCGCTAATGAACCAACCGTTTCCGGCATTGTCCTGAAGCCAGCGCAGGAAGCCGGCGACCTGTTGGTCCGTCAGGTGGTGGGTGAATTGCGAACAGATGATGAAGTCGAATTTTTGCTCCGGTTTGTAGGCAAACGCATCGCCGTTGATGAAGTCGATGTGCGCCGCCGACAAGGTGGCTTCCCGTGCCGCCCTTGTCGCCCAGGGGTTGAGGTCGATGCCGGTCAGTCTGGCGGTCGGGTAGCGCGCCCGGATTTTTCGCAGGGCATCGCCATGGCCGCAGGCGATGTCCAACACGGAAAAGTCACCGCGCGCCCGCTTTGCCAGCCATGACAGCATCGGCCGGTGGGTCAGGGTGACGACGTTGACGCGGGACAGGTCGCGCAGGCACCGGCTGTAATCGGCGAAATCGGCACAGTCGGTGTCCATCCGTTCGGCCTGGTTGCTGCGGTGCGACAGGTTCATGGGCGGGCGAACGCGAAGGTTTCGACCGTCAGTCCGGGTCCGAACGCCATCGCCATGCCGGGACCGCGCGCGTCCGGGTCAAGCAGGATTTTGTCCAGCACGAACATCAGCGTGGCCGAGGACATGTTGCCATAGTCGGATAAAATTTCGCGGGAGTACCGCAGCGCGTCCGGCGCCAGACGAAGCCCCTGCTGCACCGAGTCCAGAATCGACCGCCCCCCGGCATGCACCGCCCACAGCACCGGCGGATCGGGGGGCAGCAACGCGGGACCA
>JAYUEJ010000291.1:0-5972 GCA_043739265.1 Rhodopila sp.
GACCTACTGGCATTTGGAGCCGGATAATGCGGTCTCTGTGTGGATTGCGCTGTCTGACGCAACCAAAGCCAGCGGCGCGATGCGGATGGTGAAGGGCACCCATATGCGTGAGGTCGTCGCGCATAACGACACGCGCAAGCCAGGTGCGATGCTCACCCGAGGACAGGAAATCGCAGTCGAGGTCGATGAAGCCTCGGCGATCGATGTGGAGCTGAAAGCCGGGCAAATGTCCTTGCACCACCACAAGATTTTTCATGCCTCCCCGGCAAACCAGGCGCAGGATCGGCGCATCGGCCTGGCAATCCGCTACATTCCAACCCATGTGCGACAGGTGGCGGTGACGGGCGATAGCGCGGCACTCGTGCGCGGCGTGGACGATTATGGCCATTTCCTGAATGAGCCACGGCCGGAACGCGATATGGACCCCGCCCTCGTCGTCATGCAGGCCGAAGCCGCGCAACGTCAGGCTCAGATTCTGTATGCTGGAACCGGGCAGCCGACGTTCCGCCCGGACCTCTGAACCGCCCCGCCCTGCACACGAAGGGGCGGATTGGAGTTCCTTTTCATCGACTGTCCAGTTCTCCCGGGATGCTCAGCCTGTGCCTGTCCAGCGGGACGTCCTCCCCGGATCGCCTTCGGTGACGGCTTCCCCCAGTCGATGCAAGTGATTTTGGCCAATCGGCACAGTCGTTGTATGGCGGTCCGATGTCTTGCCGTTGGTCTGTGGAGCGGGTGTCAGGCCGGGAATTTTTTATGCACGGAGACAGCGCGAGGGCGACGAAAGACCAACGAGAAATCGCCGCCTCCACCGCCTTGCCGCCAACGACGGCGCCATAAAATGCTTCCAGCAGCCCCGAACCGCCGCGCCAATCCACCGCGATCACCAATCCAAACTCGCGGGCCGGCCGGTCCCGAGGACCCAGCACCGCGCCTCTCCGTGGCGCTTCGTGGTCCTCCGGCTGCCTCCGTGATAAAAATGCGGACAGAATAAACGAACGCGCGATTTGCACGCTCCCCATGCCCGGGACACCACGCGTGTCGCCGCGAACCGCCATCGGGCCGTTTGATGCTGCCGTTGGGCATCGAACCGGTATCCCAAAAACCCTCGGCCTCTGAGGCGTTCACCCGAACACCCCGGATGCGGTCGCGACCCCGCCACTCCCTTGGTCAGGGAGGCATCGAAAGTTCAATCCCCTCCAGCAGCAGCATGTTCCACGCAATGCGTCAGGAACACGGACGCCGCCGCTCAGGCGTCGCGCCACCGCCGGCTGGCCTGGGTCCCAAACGGAGCAGCCGACGCGTGCAGGCGCCGATCCTGCGCGATCCAGCCCTGCGCCGCGGCCTCGGTCGCGAATCCCGCCGCCGTTTGCGGCAGCGACCCGACCCTGATGATCTCGACGGCGAAGCTATCGTCTTCGCGGTGAACAATCCGATAGGAGGCGTCTGCCATTATTGACCCTGCCATAACGGCGCCAGCATAGCATGTGACGCTTGAACATGCAGCGATCGAACAAATAGCGATTGGAAAACGATATCGCCCGTCATAGATCGGACCGCGCCGCGGACGCGTCCTCGGCTTTTGACACGACCAGGGCGGCGCGTTGGACACTGATGTCCTTCAGGCTATGAACGCCGCCGGCCGTGGTCGCCAGCTTGACCTCACCCTGCTCGTCATAAATGGCCACGACGTGGCGAAGCTGGACCACGACCCGCCCACCGGTAGCCGAGTCGAACGTAACCCAGCTCACGTCGTCACCGAAATCATCGGGCGCCGCGAGAAATCATCAGCTTGATATAATCCGCTCGGCTGGTCCCATCATAGGACATGCCGAACGGCTTCTTCTCGGTGCTCGCCGGCTTCGCTTCCACGGCGGCAGGCTTGGCCCGCTTCATCTTCGCGGTCGTCGGCGGCACGATCGATCGGGTCACCGCGACGCTGAGTTCCGAAGCCCCACGAGTCGAACCGTCCGCACGGCCCTCACGCCAGGACGCGACGTCCTTGGCGAGTTGGCTCTTCATCGCATCGGCGGTTTCGTCGGCCTGGACGAAATCGGCCGGCGGGGTGTCGTCGGCGGGCGCTGAGCTCATGTGCGTTGGTTCCTTTTGGTGAGCGGTCGTGTCGGTAGCACCAACCCCGGGACGGGCGCTAAGGACTTTTTAGAGGGCGTTGTCGGCGATTAGGTCAGTCAAGGCTGACGATTGGCTCTGCCGGTAACAGGCACCCGAGGCTTGCCTCGCGCGAATCGAAACCTTATTTGCGCACGATCGCGTGGAAATGCAAGACCGGCGCCGCAATCCTCTGGCGAGCAGGCGATAAAACAATAAGCCGAAAATCGCTGAAATGGCGAATACAAGCCCGCCGACCTCGCCGCGAGCATGCCAGCAGGCCTCGCTGAAAGCATGACCGGCCCTGGCGGATGGCCAGGACGCGGCGGTCATGCGATTAAGGCAAAAGACACGGTGTCACGCTTCCTCAAACGATGCCGGCAAACGTCCCGCCTTGAATATGATCGTCGGTTCCTCGTCATACTCGCCCAGTTCCGCGTCACCCCAGGTCGAGAATGCGACGACACCGGCCCGCGTTGGAAGCAGGTCCTCGGCTTTCTTGCGTGCGACTTCCAGCGACCGGCAACGAACCGGCGTCTCGGCCGTTAACCGGGTGCCTTTGCCTTGTTTGAACGCCTGCACCAAAAAAAGGGTCTCGCGCGCCATGGGGTATTGTTCCTAATCTGAGATGCCGGATAGACCAAGCCTAACCGCTCCAATTTCGCAACAAGGACTACCATGCAAATCCGAGTCGGCTACGAAATCGTCTATGACTGCGTGCAGCCTACACCGATGGTGCTGATGCTGCATGTGCATCATTCCCGAGTCGCCGACCTGATCGTGCCGGATCATCTGGTGACAGAACCGGTCATGCCGGTCCACGCTTATCATGATTCTTTCGGCAATTGGTGCAGCCGGCTCGTCGCGCCGGCCGGCCGGACCCGGATTGCCAGCACCGCCGTGGTCAATGACGCCGGTCTGCCGGATCCGAGTTTTCCGTCGGCAATACAGCATGCGGTGCAGGATCTGCCGAATGAGGCATTGGTGTTCCTGCTGGGCAGCCGATATTGTGAGACGGACCGGTTGTCGGACATCGCGTGGCAGATGTTCGGGAACGCGCCGACCGGCTGGGGACGGGTGCAGGCGATCTGCGATTTCGTCCACAATCACATCAAGTTCGACTACATGGCCGCGCGATCGACCAGGACGGCGTGGGAAGCCTTCAACGAGAAGACGGGGGTGTGCCGCGACTATGCCCATCTCGGCGTCACCCTGACCCGCTGCATGAACATCCCCGCGCGGTATTGCACCGGCTATCTCAGCGACATCGGCATGCCGCCGCCGTATGGGCCGATGGATTTCGCCGGGTGGTTCGAGGCCTATCTGGGCGGCGCGTGGCACATGTTTGACCCGCGCAACAATAAGCCGCTGTTCGGACGCGTCCTGATCGCGCGCGGGCGGGATGCGGTGGATGTGCCGATCAGCAACGCATTCGGGCCCAATACGCTGGTCAGCTTCAAGGTGGTGGCGGATGAGGAACCAGCGAGCCAGTAAGCGTGGGGCGTCGCCCCCACCGGTCAACCAACCTTAAATTGAAGGGATCAAAGGGGCGGTCGGCCCCTTTGCGGGTTCGGGCAGCGCCCGACCTTCCTTAATCACCGCCGCCTCAGCCGTAACCTCCTCGGAAATCCGAGCCAGAGCGTTTTCGAGCCCAATGGGCGTGGCGGTCGATAATTCCAACGCAGCCCGGCGCAGCGCCTCCCGGCGAATCAGTCGCGAGGTCAAGACGTCGAAAGCGGGATCAGGCTGATCTTGATCGGTCATCGCAGCCTCCCGAAAGGTGCGCCGCACCCAAAACAGGATGCGGCACATGTCAGGCTCTCGGTGATGTGTCCGAGGCTAAAGCAACCTCGGACAATCGCGCTTTAGGCGTTGCTGGTTTCCGGCTCGACGTGGTCGCCCACCATCGCTTCGGTCGTGATCATCAGGCCGCCGATGGAGGCCGCGTTCTGCAGGGCGCAGCGCACAACCTTCGTCGGATCGATGATGCCGGCCTTGACCAGGTCCTTGAACACGCCGGTCTGCGCGTCGAAGCCCCAGTTGTACTCGTCCTTTTCCAGCGTCTTGCCGGAAATGACCGCGCCGTCTTCGCCGCCGTTGGCGGCGATCTGGCGCAGCGGAGTCAGGATCGCTTTACGCACGATCTCGATCCCGACGCGCTGATCGTCGTTGTCGCCCTTCAGCTTCAGCAGGATCTGCGAGGCGCGTGCCAGCGCAACGCCGCCGCCCGGAACGATGCCTTCCTCGACCGCTGCGCGGGTTGCGTGCAGGGCGTCATCGACGCGGTCCTTACGCTCCTTCACTTCGGTTTCCGAAGAACCGCCGACCCGGATGATGGCAACGCCACCGGCCAGCTTCGCCAGACGCTCTTGCAGCTTCTCCTTGTCGTAGTCCGAGGTGGTTTCCTCGATCTGCGAGCGGATTTGCTTGCAACGGCCCTGGATGTCGGCCTTCTTGCCGGCGCCCTCGACGATCGTGGTGTTTTCCTTGTCGATCAACACCTTCTTCGCCGTGCCGAGCATGGCAAGGGTGACGTTTTCGAGCTTGATGCCAAGGTCTTCGCTGATCACTTCGCCCTTTGTCAGGACTGCGAGATCCTCCAGCATCGCCTTGCGGCGATCGCCGAAGCCCGGAGCCTTCACGGCCGCGACCTTCAGGCCGCCACGCAGCTTGTTCACGACCAGGGTGGCAAGGGCTTCGCCCTCGACGTCTTCGGCGATGATCAGCAGCGGACGCCCGGACTGGGCGACGGCTTCCAGCACCGGCAGGATCGACTGCAGGTTGGACAGCTTCTTCTCGTTGAGCAGGATGTAGGGGTTTTCCAGCTCGACGGTCATCTTCTCGGCGTTGGTGATGAAGTACGGCGACATATAGCCGCGGTCGAACTTCATGCCCTCGACGACATCGAGTTCGGTGACCATCCCTTTGGCTTCTTCGACGGTGATGACACCCTCGTTGCCGACCTTTTGCATCGCTTCGGCGATCATTTTGCCGATTTCGACTTCGCCGTTGGAGGAGATCGTGCCGACCTGGGCGGTTTCCGCCTGGGTGGTGATCTTCTTGGAACGCTTCTTCAGCTCCTCGATCACCGCCGCGACCGCCTTATCGACGCCGCGCTTAAGGTCCATCGGGTTCATGCCGGCGGAAACCGCCTTGGAACCCTCGCGCACGATCGCCTGCGCCAACACGATCGCCGTGGTGGTGCCGTCGCCGGCGATGTCAGCGGTCTTTGATGCCACTTCGCGCACGAGCTGGGCGCCCATGTTCTCAAACTTGTCGGCAAGCTCGATCTCTTTGGCGACCGACACACCGTCCTTGGTGATGCGCGGCGAACCATAGCTCTTGTCGAGCAGCACGTTGCGTCCCTTGGGACCCAGCGTGACCTTCACGGCCTCGGCGAGTGTATCCACACCGCGCGTCATGCGCTGGCGGGCATCGCCACCGAACCGAACGTCCTTGGCAGCCATATGCGTGTCCTTCCCGAAAATCGAATACAGAGCCGACGCGCCGACCGGCACCAGCCGGTGACGAAAGTTTTGGTCGTTAGCCAGCCAGGGGAGCCCCAAAGAGGGTTCTGAATGGCGTCAGGCGGTCGTATCAGGCACCGCCGCGACAAAAATGTTTCGCCGGTCAGCGCCTGTTAGCACTCTTCCCATACGAGTGCCAGCGGTAAGATTGGGGCACGTCAGATTGCCCGGCGCACCGTTAACTAATCTACTCGATAGTTGATTTTTCAGAATAAACAATAATCCCACCGCCATGTTACCAACGATGCGGCAACGAACGCGGGCGTTCCGCACGCCGCCGTTTGCGCGAGATCAATGACCAACGCGCCTTCGACGCAAACGATCTCCAAAGCCGTCAAG
>JAYUEJ010000292.1:0-1961 GCA_043739265.1 Rhodopila sp.
GAAACCTTCGACATTCATGGCGGCGGCAGCGACCTGATCTTCCCGCATCACGAAAACGAGATGGCGCAAAGCCTGTGCGCGTTCCCCGGCAGCCGCTTCGCCCGCTACTGGATACACAACGGCATGCTGCAGGTGAACGGCGAGAAAATGTCCAAAAGTCTTGATAATTTCTTCACCGTCCGCGACATCCTGGCAAAAGCCCCGGCCGAGGCCATCCGTCTGCTGCTGCTGCGCACGCATTACCGATCCGAACTGGACTTCTCCGATCAGGGCCTGGCCGAAACGAAGCGCGAAATGGATCGTTTCTACCGCGCACTGGAACAGGCCCCCGACACCGTCGCCGGCGATCTGCCCGCGGCGGTGCTCGATGCATTGTGCGACGACCTGAACACGCCGCTGGCGATCTCGGCGATGCACGCGCTGGCGGATGCCGCGCTGACCGGGGACCGTTCGGCGGCATCCGGACTGCGGGCGGCGGGGGCGGTGCTGGGTCTGTTGCAGCAGACTCCGGACGACTGGTTCCGTGGCGGCGGGGATGATTCAGCTGAAATCGACGCTATGATCGCGGAACGGCTGGCGGCACGCGGGTCGAAGAATTTTGCCCGAGCCGATGCGATCCGAGCGGATTTGACGGCCAGGGGGATTGTGGTGGAGGACGGGCCCAAGGGATCGATCTGGCGGCGCGTGCTTAATGTGAAAGTGGAGGAGAAAGGCTCCGCGGTGGACACGGTTGAAGCCACAGTCAAGCCCGGCACATGACCGGGCGTGATGGCGGTGCCGATCTGCACCCGATCGGCAACAGCCCGGTGGTCATTTTGGTGCGTCCGCAGTTGGCCGACAACGTCGGCGCCTGCGCCCGCGCGATGGCCAATGGCGGGCTGTTCCACATGCGCCTGGTCGCACCCAGGGATGGCTGGCCGCAGGAAAAAGCCTGGCGCATGGCCTCGGGCGCGGATCGCATCCTGGAAGCCGCGACCGTACATGAATCCGTCGCCGATGCCGTGGCGGACCTGCACCACGTCTTCGCCACCTGCCCGCGCCCACGACACATCGTCAAACCGGTGCTGACCGCCCGCGGCGCCGCGGTGGAATTGAGGCAAATCTGCTCCCGCGCGCTGCGCACCGGTCTGCTGTTCGGCCCGGAGCGGGCGGGGTTGGACAACGACGACATGGCGCAAGCGGATGCGCTGGTGCGTTTTCCGCTCAATCCGGCGTTCATGTCGCTGAACCTGGCACAGGCGGTCATGGTCATGGCCTATGAGTGGTGGACCGCCGAGGACGGCACGCCGTCGCGCACGCTGATGACCAACGAAAGCGAGGTCGCGACCAAGGGACGGCTGGACAATTTCCTGACCCATCTGGTCGATCAGCTCGACGCCTGCGGGTTCCTGCGCAATGCACCCAAACGGCCGGGGATGGTGCGAAATATCCGGCATCTGTTCCAACGCGGTGAAGTAACGGATCAGGAGCTGCGAACGTTGCACGGTGTGGTAACCGAGCTGGCGATCGGCCGGCGGCGGCGCGGCCGGTTGGAAGCGGATGGCGACGCTGCGTAAAGCCCTCGGACGGCGCCGGGGTGTTTTTTCGGGTCAACATTACAATACCCCAACGGAGTCGCAAACGACCAGCTTAATCCCCGATCCGTCACATATCTCAAACCGCGCTCACCTCCAGCCAGGTACTCTGATACGTAGCGCCAGCCCCCATATCGGTAAATCCGTCGGCACACAGCATATTCACCGTTCCAGCGGCGGCCTCCTCATCCGGACGTTGACCGGGAACCAAAACGACACCCGGCTGAATCTCATCCCGCACAACCAGCCGCAACCGCACCTCCCCAAGATCGTTGCTCAACCGAACAACCTGCCCATCCCGCAACCCGCGCGCCGCCGCATCATCCGGATGCAGCACGGCACTCGGCACACCCTCCCGTTCGCGCAGGAACGCAACCCCGGAAAACG
>JAYUEJ010000293.1:0-1955 GCA_043739265.1 Rhodopila sp.
CGCAGCTCGGCATCATGGCGGGCATCGAAATTCTGCAGGAACTCCAGCTCGCAATCCCCCGCCGTCAGGAACGCGACGCGCAGGCCGCCGGCCACGCGCGGCGGTCGCGTATGATAGACGACGCCATACGTGTCCGAAGTAAAACTCTCGATCGCGGTCTCGACCTCCACGTCGGTCTGCTGGCTCTCTACTGGCAGCCCCATCTGGCCGGAGAAGGCGGTGATCGCCGCCCGATTGTCGGCGCTGGCGATCCCCAGATGGTCGATCCGTTCAACCAACAGGCCGCCGCCGTGCGCAATATCCAACGGTTCCGACAGGAAGACCCGCACCCCGACGGTCTCGGACACGGAAAGGCCCTGCCGGATTCCACCGCCCAAACCGCTCCGGGGTTCGCCCGCGGCCGCGACCGGAGGCACAAATCCGCCATAATCCAGCCCGATGTGATGGACGCCGGTTCGCACCTCCCCGTCCACGAAGCGATCCCCGGGGGCGAACAATGCCAACGCCGCCTGACCCACGGCGAACACCGGCACGGCGCCATCCTCGGTCGGGCAAACCGTTCGTGGCAAACCGAGCACTTCGCCCAGCAGGCGGGATGCGGCCTGGATGTCACGGGAAATCAAGGCGACGTAGGAAAGCTTCGGTTTGGTCATGATGCCGCCAGCCTACAGCGGGTCCGGGCCGGGTGGGAATGGCGTGGTCCGACCGCCTGCCGGACGGGCTTAGCCGATCCGCAGCAGTCGCGCGCCCTCGGCCCGCAGCCACGGGATCGCGGCCTTGGTGTGCGGCGTCAGCTCATCGACCTGCGACCAGAATTTTGGGCCGTGGTTCATATGCCGCAGATGCGCGACCTCATGCGCCACGACATAGTCTTGCACGAATGCCGGGGCCATCACCAGGCGCCAGCTCAGGGCCAGGGATTTGTCGGCCGCGCAACTCCCCCACCGGCTGGTGGTGTCCTTCATCGTCACCCGAGACGGCACCACACCGATCAACCCGGCCTTCGCCATCACCAGCGCCCCCAGCCGATGCCGCGCGGTCTGGCGGAGAAAATCCCGCACCCGCCGAGCCAGGAATTCCGGTGCCCCGGTCACATACAGTTCCTGGTCGAGCAGGAACGCACCGCCGCGCGCCGCGGGGGCGTGGCGGATCCGGTGCGGCACACCGCAGATCGGCACGACCGCGCCATCGGCGAACACAACTGCCTCGGGCAGCGCGGCCAGCCGGTCGGACACCCAGTCGGCATGGCCCATCAGCAACGCCATGCCGGCCTTGCGGGTCGCTCTGGTTGGCAAAGTCACGACAACGGCGCCTCCGGTCGGGTCAATACGCAAGGATACTCGCCGTGCCCGGCTGCTGCGACGCCATTCCACACGCGCCAGCCCGGACGGCAGGGCCAGCATCTCAGGCTTGAGATCATCCATGGTTTCAATGCGCAGAGGTTTGATCGATTCGTCAATGGGCGGTTCGATGAATCGGCTGCTTGAGCGACCGCGCGCTTCGGTTTATACGTTATAATATAACATTGCGGGCTGACACGATGCGCCGACGTTCCCTGATCGCCGCCCTGGGTATCGCCCCCTTGGGTATCGCCCCGCTAGGTATCTCCCCCTTGGGTATCGCCCCCTTGGCGGTGCGCGCGGCCGAACTTCTGCGCGTTGTCGCCAGCTTCTCCATCCTGGCCGACCTGACCCGGCAGATCGGCGGCAGCGCCGTCGTTGTGGAGGCGTTGGTCGGCCAGGATGGCGATGCGCATGTGTATGATCCTCGGCCGAAGGATTTGCGCACTCTGATGAAAGCCGGCCTTTTGGTGCGGAACGGAATGGGGTTTGAGGGTTGGATGGATCGCCTGACCGGAGCGGCGGGCTTCAAGGGCACGGTGGTGGTGGCGGCGGAGCGGGTCATTCCGCGGACCATGACGGTAGATGGCGGCGCCATCGCCACCGATCCGCACG
>JAYUEJ010000294.1:0-5942 GCA_043739265.1 Rhodopila sp.
ACGCACCCATAGCTTGCATGTGCCAACAGCAGATCGGTTTCAAATGATTGTAGTCCGCCGGCGCGGCAACTGTCTTGGGTCGCGACCTGTATCTGAACGTCACGTTGCGACCGGCGCAGCCCCGGAACCGCGATATAAACGCCGTTGGAGAACCGCTTGTAACCTTGGGCCTCCAACAGGGGCCAAGTGTGGGGAGAGGCCGTGATATTGAGGTATGTCACGTCCGCGTTCCGGGTCGCATGCATGGCGAGCAACGGCGCGAAGCTTCTGAACGACGGCGCGACATACCAACTGGAAACATTGCACCGAAGGCTCAGGGTGCCTTCGACAACCCGAGAGGAAAATATCAAAAGCAGTATCCCAACCGGAACACCGGCACTTTCCAAAAGGAAGCCATATTTTGGTAGTCCCGGGGGCGTGACATGTTCGGACAACCTTTTGATGGCGTGTTCCCAATAGTAACGGTTCCGTACATGCTCGAACCCCTGTGTGAGGATGGCGATGACGCCTTCCAGATCGGATGGCACGATTTCGCGGCAGCGGACCCGTTGTGGCGAGGACATAGGTTGGTAGCGTTCCTTCGAGGGGGCGCCGCTTAGGTCCGTTGTGCAGGGCATCAAACGATTAAAATCAGGCGTCAGCAATGCCAAGACAGATGATTTACCGGACCTTTCATTGCACATTTTAAGCGAAACCGCACGTCGATATAACTGCCTATAAGACTATCTTGATGGCTCCCTCCAATCACCTTGCTGTCAGTCGCACCGCCGTGGTTCAAATCCGTCAGGGGAAGCCTTCGGTGGCATGGTACGCTCCGTTTAAGTTTACCGACGGCTCTCTGGTCGTTAGATAATTTTTGCGATTATAATAATAGCTAATACTTTTTCGGTAAAGCCAGGAGGTTTTCAGGTTGTATGATGTCGATTAGATCAATTGTTTACGCGGAATTTATCCGGATCGCAGAGCAGCAGAATAAGTCGTTAGCGCCGTTGTCGGATGATCTGCCATTACACAACTCTGGCCTTGATTCACTTTGTATCGCTGTTCTGGTTGCGTCGGTGAATGAGCGTACCGGCTGTGATCCGTTCGATCGCGACGGGGATTTCACCTTGCCCGTTACGGTTGGCGATTTCGTCAGCCTGTATGAGCATGCTGCAGCCTGAAAAGTACCCGCTGTGGGATCTGACAGCCGCCAGCGGCCTATCGTCGCGGCGGTTGTTTTCACAGCGCGACGGTCATGTCGCATTAGGCGATCTCGGCGACCGAGGCACGCGTGGCGCCCGGCTGGCGTTGACTCGAGGCAAGTCAGTCCTGATCTCCAGTCAGCAACAATTGCCTGTCGTGCTGGCACTACTCCAGCTTGATGGTGTCGCAAGACGGGTTCTGCTCTGCCCTCCAGATCTATCACCCATGCATGTGCCGGCGGTTATCGCCGAGGCAGAGGTCAACGTTATCGTGTCTGACGGGACCGGCCCGGCGGGGCAGTCGTCTGCCCGGGAAGGCGGCCTTGACCTGCCGGTCGTCTCTCTCGGTTTCGATTGCCTGCCTGGACCGGCCAGCAATCAACCGCGATGTGTAACAGAGTGGTTGCTGTTCACCTCTGGCACCACCGGACGGCCGAAAATTGTGGTCCACACTCTGGCCAGCCTCACCGGGCCGCTCGACGACGATCTGGCGGTGGCAAACGATGCCGTCTGGAGTACATTCTACGACATCCGTCGCTACGGGGGCCTCCAAATCCTGTTGCGAGCCCTGCTCGGAGGCGGGTCCATGGTGCTGTCGCAGGGGAATGAGACGATAGCGGACTTCCTGGTCCGCGCCGCGGGATGCGGCGTGACGCATATTTCCGGCACGCCATCGCATTGGCGCCTGGCGCTGATGAGCCCGGCCGTGAAGAAACTGAACCCGGCTTACGTCCGGCTGTCCGGCGAGGTCGCCGATCAGGCGATTCTGAATCATCTGGCGACCGCCTTTCCCAAAGCGGAAATTGCACACGCCTTCGCATCAACCGAAGCGGGGGTGGCGTTCGATGTGCGGGATGGCCAAGCCGGATTCCCGACGGCCTTGATCGGTCAGGTCGGGGGCAAGGCCGACATGCGGGTGCAAGACGGCTCACTCCGAATCCGATCGGCACGCACGGCGTCGCGTTACCTCGGTGACAGCAGCACGTTGGCCGATGCAGACGGCTTCGTGGACACCGGCGACATGGTGGAAGCGCGGGGCGACCGTTACTATTTCGTTGGCCGGCGCGAGGGCATTATCAATGTCGGCGGACAAAAAGTGCATCCGGAGGAGATAGAGTCCGCCATAAACCAGCATTCCGCCGTGCTAATGTCGCGCGTGAGAGGCCAGCGAAACCCAATTACCGGGGCGATCGTCGTCGCCGAAGTCGTTCTAAGGCCGACCGCGGATCAGATTTCATTTGAAACAATAAAGGCTGAAATTCTGGCATTCTGCCGGGGCATGCTGCCACCACACAAGGTTCCGGTCATGCTGCATGAAGTCGCAGCGCTCGACGTTGCGGCATCGGGAAAACTGGTTCGCGGCAATGCGTAACGTCCTGGTTACCGGCGCCAGCCGCGGACTTGGACTGGGAATGGCCCGAATCCTTGCCGCATCCGGCTTCAACGTGGTGGCGGTGGCTCGTACGGCAGGCGAAGACATCGCGGTTGCCCGCGAGCAGGTGGCTGATGACGGGCGGGGCGCGCTGTATTTCCATCCATTCGACCTGAGCGATATCGACGGGATCGCCAATCTCGTGAAAACCCTGTGCGGTCGGTTCGGCGCATTTTACGGCCTGGTGAACAACGCCGCGCTTGGGACCAGCAGCATTCTGTCCACCATGCCGGACCAGGCGATCGAACGGCTGGTGCGTCTGAATGTGCTGTCCCCGGTCATGCTCACAAAATATGTCGTGCGGTCGATGATGACCGGGCGTGGCGGCCGGATCGTGAATATATCATCGATTGTCAGTTCAACCGGATACAGCGGACTGTCAGTTTACAGCGCCAGCAAAGCGTCCCTGGTTGGGTTCACGCGTTCCCTGGCACGCGAAATCGGACCGCTTGGCATTACCGTCAACGCGGTGGCACCGGGATTTATTGATACCGAAATGACTCACGGCATGAATGCGACCCAGCGCGCACAGATCATCCGGCGAAGCGCGCTTCAACGTATGCCCGGGATCGATGACGTTGCCAACGCGGTTGACTTCCTGTTCAGCGAGCGGGCAAAGAATATAACCGGAACTGTAACGACAATCGATGCCGGCAATACTGCATAATGCTTACAGGCGATGGGCGCCGCTGTCGATCGCCAGCACCAACGCCTCATCGCAAGCGATAAACCGGCCAGTGCCACGGTCATTGAACCAGACTGGATCGGCCGAATTTGCGTAACCTTGCCGCACCAGATTACCCTTCGAAAGCTTGAATGTACTGGTGACTTCAAATGTAACGCAAACGCGAACGAACAAAGGACAGGCATAGGCCGGCAAATGAGCAATCAAATGCGCCCGAGTCGCGCCCAAATCGAAAGCCCCATTCGTTATTATCGCCGCCATCCCCGCTCGGCCCTCATTCCCCGGCACCGCCACTCCATAAACCACCGCATCCACAATGCCCGGACATGCACGCAGGACCGTCGCGACCTCGGTAGTGGCGACATTTTCACCACGCCATCGGAACGTATCGCCGATCCGATCCACAAAGTAGTAGTAACCGGCGGCATCCCTGCGCATCAGGTCACCGGTGCGGAACCAGCGGTCGCCGGTTGAGAATGCACCGGCCAATACTTTGCGGGTTGAAGCCGCCGTGTCGGTATAGAAATCGAAAACGCGAGCCGGGGAACCCGCACCATCAGCGATCCGCCCGATGGCTTCACCAACTTCACCGACATCGCAGGTTTCGCAAAAACCGTCGGCATCACGCAGCAATTGACCAGTTTCTGTATCGATCCGAATCAGCACGACGGGCAGACGGTGCGCCAGGAATGGCGGAATCCGGCCAATAGCGCCTGCCCTGCCCTCACAGTTGTAGAGCGAAACCATACCTTCGGTGGCGGCATAAAACTCGAGGATTCTTGGAATGTTGAAGCGCCGCTGGAATTCATCCCAGACGGCGGCCTGGAGCCCGTTGCCACAGACAAGACGCAGACGGTGCTGCTGCTCGCTCGGATGCGGTTCTCCGAGCGTCAGGTAGCGGCACAGCTCCCCGATATACTGAAAGATTGTACAGTCGGTGTCTGTGACATCGTCCCAAAAGCTTGTGGCGGAAAAGCGTTCGCGGATAACCACCGAACCGCCCCGGACCAGCATAGAGCCGATGGCGACGATGCCGCCGATACTGTGATACATTGGCAGGCAGTTGTATAAGCGGTCGGTCGGCTGGACATTCATCATGCCGGCGAACCAAAAGCTCCATTCCGCGACGCGGGCATGGGTCACGTTGACCGCTTTCGGCAGGCCAGTAGTGCCGGAGGTATAGATTAAAAACGCCCGATCCGACGATGATGGAAGCGGCCGGTCGGCTACAGCGAGCGGCGCCGTGCTATATTCATCAGCTATCGAATCGAGACGAGCCCATGGCTCGGATGGGCAGGCCCCATGCACCCAGACCTGCACGTTTGTGGACAGCCGGTGTGCGATGGCCGCCACGATTGGCGCGAGGGTGTTGCCGACGATCAAATGCCTGGCCGCGGCGGATTCAATGCTGTGTATCAGACCGGAGGCAAGTAGATTTGTATTGATCAGAGCAACCGCACATCCGGCTCGTGTCAAGCCAAGCCAGATGGCGACATAGTCCGGATGGTTGGGCATGAGCAAGGCCACGACGTCGCCGGTCGCCAGACCCTGCGCCACGGCCCATCTTGCGAACTGGCTCGACCGTGCGGCCAGACGCCGGTAGGTGTATTGTTCGGTTACGCCCAACAACGCTGGTTGGTCGCCATATGTATATGCAAGTTCGTTTATCAGGAATGGGAGCGTGATATCGGTCGATTTGCGAAGAGTTCTGGTGTAGTCAAGCGCGCGAATCCAGTCTTCTAAAGCCGACCCGGGGGCTCGCTGGTTGGGCGATGGAAGGGCGGTTTCGGCACGGGGGATTTTCATTCCGGTTCTCGTTCATAACGTGCCGCCAGGATAGCCGTCCGTTCGATTTTGTCGTCAACACTTTAAAGGGCAGTCCTGTCCCATATACGGACGTAAGGTCCAACCGGGTCCTTTGGGTCATCAGAATAACGGGCGGACCACTGAAAACCGGCGAAACGGAGATACAACGGGCAGGCGATAATCGTTCACTTAATAGCTTTATACCGGGTCCTTAATCATAACATTACAGTGAATGCAACCAGAGGTTTGCCGCCTTGGGGCAATTTGAGATAAATTCTGCGTGAATTTCATATTTGTTTTCGGATTCAAAATTGACTTCAACCCGGTTTACGATGGAGGCGAATATTGACATAGGTTCGATTAATCACCGGGTGTTTATGGCAAAATGAGTTTGCACGGGGTTTATACTTATTCTGTATGATCGAAGTGGGATACAAGGTCCCTTCATAACCCCGAACCGCAAAGAAATTTGTGACCGTTATGTCTAAAATCGACGACTATCGTAGTGATTGCCATAAATCTGAAAAATTTTTCGAGATCTGCGCTCTTGCCTTGCAACATGCGCCGCCCCGAGGGCGCGTTTGATGCATCACTCCACGCCGTGGGGGCGGGTCGTTCATGGTGGCGCGCATCACCCCGGCGGCGAGGCCACGATTGTTTGACATGGCAAGACGCGAAAATTTCGCCGCCGGTGGTGTATCTTGCGGCCGAGGCGCGCGGGCGCCGCAGCGAAAGACCCGGGGAAAGACCCAATGAACGTAGCGCTACGACGCGCCGGCCACGCAGGCCTGAGCCCATCGTTGGATGGCTCCCCAACACCGGCCACCGCGGTGCG
>JAYUEJ010000295.1:0-5937 GCA_043739265.1 Rhodopila sp.
TGATCAGTTCCACCGGCGCCTCGGTGACGATGCCCAAATCGTCCAGGCTGCGCATCACCTCCAGTCCCGCAAGCACCCCCAGCGCCCCGTCGAATTTTCCCCCACTTGGTTGGCTGTCCAGATGGCTGCCGAACAGCACCGGTAACCGAGACGGATCGCGGCCGGGGCGCCGAGCGAACATGTTACCGATGGCGTCCACGCGGACGGTCAAACCCAGGGCCTCGCACTCGGCACGGAACCTGTCCCGCCCGCGCTTGTCCACGCCGGTCAGGGTCAGCCGCCGCACGCCGCCCTTCACCGTTGCGCCGATTTCCGCGAACCCCATCAGGGTATCCCAGAGGCGTTTGCCGTCGATCCGTTGGTTTGTCTGTGCCATGAACGGCATCTTGCCCACCGGCCGGCTTCCTGCAAGCCTGCCTGTCATGACCGCGATGACACGCAACACCGATCTCGACAGTCCCGACGTGTGGCAAGCCCGCGTGGACCTCGCCGCCTGCTTCCGAGCCGCCGCTCGGTTGGGCCTGCAAGAGGGTGTGTGCAACCATCTGTCGTTCATGGTGCCCGGCCGCGACGACCTGTTCCTGGTCAACCCCGACGGCTGGGCATTCGGGGAAATCACCGCATCCCGCCTGCTGATCTGCGATTTCCACCGCCATGTGATCGCCGGCGACGGCGTGCCGGAGGACACCGCCTTTTACATCCACGCCCGATTGCACGCCCGCATCCCGCGCGCCCGGGCCGCCTTCCACACTCACATGCCGAACGCCACCGCGTTGACCATGGTCGAAGGCGATCCGCTGATCTGGGCCGGCCAGACCGCGCTGAAATTCTACGGCCGCACCGTGGTGGACGCAGCCTACAACGGCCTGGCCCTGGACGAGTCGGAAGGCGACCGCATCGCCGCCGCCGCCGGCGACGCCGACATCGTGTTCCTGAAGCACCACGGCGTCCTGGTCCTGGCACCCTCCATCGCCAAGGCATGGGACGACCTGTATTACCTGGAACGCGCCTGTGAGGTGCAGCGCCTGGCGCAATCCACCGGCCGCAAGGTGCTGCCCGTCCCGCAGGACATCGCCGAGGCCACCGCGCACCAAATGCGCCACGAAGGCGGCCGCGATTCGCCGAAACTGCATTTGGACAGTATCAAGCGGCAACTCGATCGTGACGCCCCGGAGTATCGCCAGTGACCCGTCTTATGCCTGTTGTGTTGGCGCTGCTCAGCTTCACCGGCTGCACCTTGATCGACCAGAAAACCTTTGCCCCGTCGCCGGAGGCCAAGGCACAGCCGGCACCGCATCAGGCGCCCGTCGTGCTGGACGCCCGCACGCCGCTGGTGACCATCGACTACACCGTCCCGTCGCCCGATTACCCCGAACTGCTGCACTATGCCGTGCGCGCGGCCGAGAACCGCGATGCCAACGTGCAATACGACGTCGTCTCGGTGATGAATGACACGTCGGAGGCCGCGACCGGCCAGGAACGCGCCATTGGCGTGATGCGCGCGATCATGCGCGACCGCGTGCCGGCGACCCGCATCCATCTGGGCCTGCGCACCGACCCAACCCTGGCCGCCAGCCAGGTCCGTGTTTACGTCCGCTGAATCCAGGCCCAAGCGGCTGGTCGATGAACGCACCGAGGGCATCGCCCTGGTGCTGTTCACCGCCTGCGCCTGGGGCCTGACCTGGCCGCAGTCGAAGTTCTTGCTGACAATGCTGCCGCCGTTCTCGATGCGGGCGGTGTGCGGAGTCCTTGGCTGCAGCTTCGCCTTCCTGGTCGCCTGCATGCGGCGGGAGCGTCTGTGGCTGCCGCGCGACCAATGGCCGCGCCTGCTGCTGTTCGCAATGCTGAACTACGGCCTGTTCATCGTGCTGACGACGCTGTCGCTGGTCTGGCTGAAAGCGTCGGAGGCGGTGGTGATCACCTACACCCTGCCGGTCTGGGCGTCGTTGCTGGCATGGCCGATGCTGGGGGAGCGGCCGACCGTGCAACGCATTCTGGCGCTGATCCTGGCGCTGGGCGGCGTCGCCCTGCTGGTGGGCGCCGACACCGCCGAGGCAACGTGGCAGAAGCTGCCTGGCGCCGCTGTCGGACTGGCCGCCGCCGTCCTGTTCGGGGTGGGCACGGTGCTGGCAAAGAAGAAGCCGCTCCGCCTTCCCCCCACCACAAGCGTCGCCTGGCAGGCACTGCTCGGTATGGTGCTGGTGGTGGCGCTGGCCGGCTTCGAGCATCCCGATTGGGGCAGGGTCACGGTTGGTGGATGGGTCTCGATTGCCTACATTGCCACCGTTCCCATGACGTTTGCGTATCTCGCGTGGTTCCGCGCGCTGCGGATGGTGCCGGCTTCGACGGCGGCGACCACGGTGCTGGTGTCGCCGCTGGTGGGGGTGATCGGATCAGGCGTATTGCTGGGGGAGACGTTCGGATCGCGCCAGATCGTGGCGCTGGCGTTGACGCTGGCCGGGGTGGCGCTGGCGGCGCGGCGGTAAGGGTGTTGGGGAAGTTGACGAATGACACTGTGTCCCCGCTGATCGGGTGGTCGGGGCTGGTATGGTGGGTTCGATAGCATTACATTGTCCGCATGGTGCCATCCCCGAAGCAGTTCGATTGTGCGTTTCAGTAACCCCGCTCTCCAGGCCGCGCTTCAGGCATGGCGCCAAGAACTGATGTTCGGGAACGCGCAGCCGGGGACAATTTGTGGTTCGAGGAACGGGTACGCGCCAACCGCCTCGCCGTTTTCGAGGCGGAGGCGCTTGGTTCCGAGACGCCGGAAGAATTGCGTCACCGGCACGTCGATTACTGGCAAACATTCGTCAAGGTCAGTGAGGACACGCCGCACAGTTTTCTAACGGAACTGGAGCCGGCCGATCTGGGATCGAGCATTATCGATGAGTATCAGAAAATCGTCCGCGTCGAGGCGTTGTGGCGGCCGTTGGGCAAATGGGGTGAGTCCTTCGAAAAGCTGCAAGAGGCGTTCGACAAGCAGGATAACGCGGTTTTGCGCGGGTTCCTGGAGTTCTGGAACAACACCAACGTTCGCGACCATCGCCCGGCCTTCGCAGCGTGGCGAGACGAAGTATTGGATGAGATAGCGGCGGATGATTGGGCCGAGCGGTTACGTGATCGTATGGGGCTCGCCCACTACACCGTCGAAAAAGGCCCGATCCCCGTTGCACTCATGGAATACACCGTGCGTGAGGTGAAAGCCGAAGCAGGAGGCATAGTCTCCATGTTCACCGCTCCGACGGTACTCGACACCCCACCGTGGCCGCAGTTCTTCCCGGCCCCAAGCAACGTGCCTTATGGCCGTGCCATGGCGTTGACGCCAATTGGGGACGAAAAACAATTGCTGGCGGAGATGCTTCACACACGCTTAACCTACCAGCCGCATCACATCGCGCGGTTGGGGCTTATCAAGCAGCCTTACAAGGTCCATGATCTGAAAGACTTACGGAATACCCATCTTCTCGCCGTGCGGATCGCGTCGGGCCGGGAAGATTTCGGGGAGGAGATGTCTTAGATGGCTCTGGCTGCCGTCGCACCGCCCACGCGTCATCCATGGCTGGACGAGTTCGTCCAATCTCCAACCCGGGGGTTTGGCGATCTGTTGGCCGGCTACGCGCGTGTGGCGCCGTACGACCGTGCCGACGCGCCGGATGCCGCGCGGATGCTTTTCGGCGGTCTGCCGGCGGACGACGATGCGCGTCTGGCACTAAGCCCGGCCATCGTGGATTGGTTAGAGTCGCGGCGTCGCGAAACGCCACCTCAGGGCCGTCCACGTCAGCAGCGCTGGGTGCGGGAAATTTGTGAGGCGTTTGAGATTGTCGCTCTGCTGGATGTTGCCGATGCGGCACTGGCCCTGCGGCGACGTTTCATTACCTGGAATGAGTGGGCCAGCCGGTTTGTATTAACTGCGGCGCGAGATGCCAGGGCCGAATATTGGCGCATGCTGGCCCTGACTCAGCCGTCCGTTGCGCGGGCGCCGACGGGGCAGGCCTTGCCAGACCTGTCCCCGTTATGGCTGGAGATATGCCGCCGTTCCGATGCCGACCTGCCGCATCGGTATCTGGCGATCGGGCTGCTCGGTCTGCGTCGGGTCGCGGTGGCTCCGAACGGGTCCGAGGCGCCATGGGTTGCGGGCCTCGCGCTTTGGGCGCTGGAACATCGCCCGTCGTCAGATCGATTTCAGGCCGAATGGCTGGCACTCAAGCCGCTTTATCCCCGCACACCGTCGCATTGGCGTCAGGTAGTTGGGCGACTGTTAGCAACCCCGTCGTTTTGGGATCGCGAAATCGTCGCACCGGCTTGGTGGCACGGCGATCCTGACCTCGCCCCGATGGCGCGTGAAAATTTTCATTTCTCAGGTGAACGGTTGCGATCGCCGATGCCGGCTGATTGCGATGTTGTGATCGGACGGCTTGGCGAACCCTGGAAACGGATCGAACCTCGGGTCGATTTGCTGATGCAGGGGCATCGCGGTTATCTGAAAGCGACTGGAGACAGCCATTTCTTTGTCCGCGCGGCGCACGCCATCGGCACAGTTCTGATCGCTGGAGGCACTGACAATCCTCTCGCCCGTGCCCGAAAGGCCCAGGACTTAGCGCGAGAGGGCTTGGCCTGGGCACCCTTCGACCGGCATTTATGGTCCCTCTGGCGGGAAGCTTTGGAGGCTGGCGGCGCAATGGATGCCGCTGAATTGGTTGGCTGGGAGTTCGTCCGGCGTGATCCCGATCACCCCGATGCACGAAATCAACTCGCCATGTTGCTCGCTGGTCCGCTCAATCGGCCGGCAGAGGCAGAAGTTTTGCTGCGCGACACCATCGAGAGTTTTCCGCGTGATTCATTCGCCCGCGGCCAGCTTGTAGAGCTGTTGATCGCCGCTGGTCGGATTGACGCTGCCGAGGCGGAGGTGGCAGCAGCCTTCGCTGCCGGAGCAGCGGACGGAGGCATCTACGGTCTCCAAGCCCGACTTCGATCGCATCGTGGCGATATCCAAGCCGCGTTGGACGCCATACGGGATGGTTTAACGCACTTCCCCGTAAATCCCGTTCTCCAGCTCTATGAACGCACTCTGACCGATGGGCGAATCTTGCCGCTGAAATCAGCCGCCCAGCGCCAGTCCCCGAAAGTCGTTGCCTCTGCCGAAGTCAGCGCCATGCCAGACGATCCGAGCCTGGAGGGCGTAACACGGCTGGGGCGTATGCGGCGGCTTCGTGCGCGGGCCGAAAGCGGGGATGCCATCGAACGGGCCAAAGCGTTGGAGGAAGTGCGGACTATCCTGCACGGCGATCCGACGTTCGCCTACGCCGAATTACTGGCCACGCGTTACGGTCTGTCGAACCAGGACATTGACACCATGCCCGGTTTCGCCGTGGCGTTCGAACGGGCGCTTGCCGCACGGGACCAGGAACGGCTGAATGCACTGGCGAAACAACAGCCTCGCTTGCAGGCGCTGATCTTGCTCGCCAGCGCGCTTCTGGGCGATGCGGACGCCGCTTGGACGGTGGCGACTTTGTTGCACACCGCTCCTCCCAAGGACGAAGCGCGTCCTATCGTGTTCCTCCGTGCTCGGCTGATGCCGTTGCTCGGTGAAGCCAACCGGAATGCTGTCGCGGGGATTGTCGCCAAGAACAGTGATAGTATTCTGCGGTGGGTGCATGATGCCACCGAGGCATTGTTGGCGGAACCAATCGCGGCCTGAACTTAGACAAAGACGAACCAGTCGTACATAGGCCAAAATTGCTTCGCTCTTCCGCCTCTTTCCTATGAAAAAAGGCGGAAGAGCGAATGAAATTCTACCCGAACCGAGGCATCACCTGCGTATAAAACCGCTCGATCGACGACATCAGCTTCGCATGCGGGATCAGCGAATTGTAAGTATAGCAGAATACCCAATCGACGTTCTGCCGCTTCATGTTCGCCTCCAGCCCGCGGATCACT
>JAYUEJ010000296.1:0-5929 GCA_043739265.1 Rhodopila sp.
TCGATGGCCAGCGGCGGGAAGACGACATTGACGCGGCTGCCGTCCAGCAATCTGGCATCGACCATCGGACTTGATTCGTCGATACGCCGCCCGACGCGCGCGACGATCTTCTGGGCCAGGGAGGCGATATGGGCGTTGTCGCGGAACTGCACATCGGTCAGTTCCAGCTTGCCGTGCCGTTCCACGTAAACCGCGTTCGGTCCGTTCACCATGATGTCGGTGATTTCGTCGTCACGCAGCAGCGGTTCGATCGGCCCGTTGCCCAGCATGTCCTGGGCGAGTTCCTCGGCAAGCAGCATCTGCTCGCGGCTGGAGAGCTGGTAGCGCTCTTCGTCGGCGATCTGGTGGATGATCTGTTCGAGGTGGCGCTGCAAGGCGGCCATCGACATATCGGTAACGGCCGCCGGATCGATCTGCTGCAACGCCTGCACGCGCAGCGCGGCGGTCATCTGTTCGATCCTCATCGACACAGGCGGCCGTGGCAGCGGGATCTCGGCCTTGACCTGCGGCGGGATCTCCGGGCCATCCTCGGTTACGTCGCGGCGGCCGAAGACTTTCATCGTCCCCAGGCTCTCATGGACGCGGCCTTATACCCACGGTGAGTCCAGGGCGCTCACGGTTTTCGGCCTGCCGAACCAGGAGCTGGCGGGCTTGGGCGCGGCGATACCGCTGATCTCGCGGACCAGCGGTGCCAGGTACCTGCGCAGCGCCGGCACACGCCGTATGGCGGGAACACCCATATTGATTGCCTCCAGCATGCCCTTCCCCAGTTCGGGAATGAGGATGTCGGGAGGGCCACCGAGCGCGCGATCGATCAGCGCCATTTCGATACCGCCCTTCATGTCGTGACGGTTGAGTACGCTGATGACGCGATCGGCGCCGGTGACATTGGCGACAAGCTGCCGCACGTTTTGGGTGTCGCGCAGGCTGGCGACATCGGGCGTCAGAACAGTAACGATCTGCCGCGATAACTTCAGTATCCGCCGCATCGCGATCGGCAGCGGCATCGGGATATCGGCGATAATGTAATTGAATTTCTTCTGCAGCAGGTCCAGCACGCGCAGCATTCCGGCTTCGGTGATCGTGATCGGGTTGTCGAAGCTTGCCTCGGACGCCATCAGCCGCAACCGCGGTTCCAGCTCGATCGAGGCGCGTTCCAGAAACAGGGCATCCACCCGTGTGGAGTCCTCCAGCGCGATGCGCAGGCCGGGTCCGGGATTTGCCGACACCATCAGGGCGATCTCGCCGTCATTCACATGCAGGTCCAGCAGCGCGACATGGCCTTTGACGGTGTCCATGATCTCATAGGCCAGATTGAGGGCGATGCTGCTGGTGCCCACGCCGCCGCGGGCGCCGCAGATCGATACCAGATGGCCGCCGCGCTGTTCGGCCTGTTCGCGGACGCGGCCCGACATATGCGGCAGCAGCAGGCGCATCACCGCGTCGCGGGTTACCGGCTTGGCGAGGTATTCGGTGACGCCAAGATCATGCACGAGCAGACGGTAGAAGCTGATATCGGTATTTTCGCCGATGACGAACACCTTGACGTCGGGCGGGCACATACGCGCCAGGTCGTCCAGTGCCGCCTGCGGATTATCGACACCGCCGATATCGATAATCAGAATCTGCGGCGGTTTTTCCTTATGGAAGGTTTTGATGCCGGTGCCGATGTTGCCGTTCTGCAGGTCGAAATCATCCCCCAGCGACGCCAACCCGGCGCGCAGTGCCGAGGCGGTGATCTCATCATCGACGATCGCGAGCACGCCGCGCCCGATATCGATCGAGGCGGATGGCACGATGGGCACAACGTTGTCGGCCGCGCCGATGTCGTTGCGTGCCAAATTGAGGCTTTCCCGTGCCATGTTACCGCTGCCCTCCCGCGCCACCGCCGCCACCACCGCCGCCACCGGCACCGCCACTCGGGGCGGTCGCGACGGAGCTGGTGTTGACGCTTTGCAGCGGCTGGCGCTGGCCGTTGTAAAGCCGGTTGATCGGGGGTACGGCCTCCGGTCCTCGGCCGGCCGGGTCGTCGATTCCGGCCACCAGGTCATGCGGGTTGACCACCATCGTACGCAGGTTAGCGTCGTTGGCACCTTGACCGGTGGGCGGTAATTTCCAGGTGCCGGGATGTTCGAACTGCTCGGACGACGCGCAGCCCGTCAGGGTCAACACCAATAGAAAAAGCATCCTTAGGCGCATGATCTGCCTCATTTCAGGATGAACCCGGCATCGAGAGGCGTGCCATCGGTTCGCGCGAGTTGGCGGCCGAGCAAGATGCGGTCGAGGTCAGTTGCCGGCCGGAAATCGTCGGTGGGGAGTTGCAACGCGGCCGGGTTGGCGGCTGGCCGGACGAGGTAGGGTGTGACGATGATGACGAGTTCGCTCTCACCGCGCTTGAAGTCCGTGGATTTGAACAGAGCGCCGATCACCGGCAATTCTCCGGCGCCCGGGATCCCATTGGACGTGTCCGATGTGGTCTTTTGCAGCAGGCCGGCGATGGCGAAGCTTTGACCGCTGCCAAGTTCGACCGTCGTTTCGGCTCGCCGAACCGTCAATGCTGGAATGGTTAGCGTTCCCCCGGCGGTCGGCACGCTGACGGCGCCAGCGGTGGAAAGCTGGCTGACCTCGGGACGGATACGCAGATTGAGCCGCCCGGATGACAGCACGGTTGGCACGACTTCCAGACTGACGCCGAACTGCTTGAACACGACGGTGAGCGTTTGCCCGCCGCCGGCGCCGCTGTTGCTGGCGACCGGAATCGGGAATTCTCCACCCGCCAGGAAGCTGGCCGATTCGCCTGACTGCGCGGTCAGGTTGGGTTCCGCGAGGATGGTCACAAGCTGGTCGGTGGCCAACGCGTCGATGACGCCATTGAGGTCCCATCGGCCGGAGGAGTAGCCGACGCCGAACTGGTTCGCGCCCTTGCCCAGCGGCAGGCGCGGATCGAGGATCGAGGAGGCAATGCCTGCCGCTGACGCAGCCAACCCGCTACCGACACCCAGAAGCGGGCCGGTCAAGGTCGTGTTCGCCACCGCGCCGGCACCGGTCAGCGCGCCGTAACGGAATCCGCTGTTGGTGCCCAAGGCCTGCCAGTTAAAGCCCAACTGGCGTTCTATGGTGCGGCTGATCTCGGCGAACCGGACACGAACGTTGACCTGGATGCTGCTCAGGACGGTGAATTCATCGACCACTATCGCCTTGTCGCCGGCGTAGCCGCGGGCGATCGACTCGGCTTGCTGGCCAGTCGCCGCGTTCGGCACCGCACCGGACAGAATAATCCGGTTGCCCGCCAGGGTGGCGGTGACCGAGGACGCGCCGGTGACCATCCGGCGGATGGTTTTTTCGATCGCCGCGACGGTCGCCGGGCCGATGGCGCCGGCATCCTGCGCGGCCGGTCCCGGCGCGGCGGTTGGAGCGAAAATGGGTCCGGCGCGGCCGGCGGCGCCGACGACCGTGACGTCATACTGGACGATCGCGGTGCCTTTGTCGGATGTGGCGATGATCGTGGTGTGGCCGGGCGTGACACCCATGAGGAACAGGCTGGTCGGCGAGGCGGGCTGCACCCGGGCGATGGTCGGTTCGGCGGACAGGATGGTGGTCGCCGGTTGCGGCAGCGGCACCAGCACACCGGTGCCGGCCTCCAGCGTGATTGGCTGACCGTGGACGGCATTCGGCGACGGATCGGCCAATAGCGCCGCCGCCTGGACTTGCGCCGAAAACGGAGCGGCCTGGATTGGGCCGCCCGACGCGACGAGGATGGCCAGGGTGAGGATGGGGGCGACGATGGGGATCATTACGGACGGCCGCCTTACGGAATTCATTTGAATGTCACCTCGCTGCGCTGGCCGCCTTCTATGACCTGCATATGCGATCCGGTCGAAATGCTGGCCTTTGACAACGCCTGAGAAACGTCCGTACCGGACACCGAGGCACCCGCTGTATCGTTTGTTGCCTGTCCATTTTCCGACGCCCTGACCGCGAGGCTTAGATGACCGAGTTGGCCGGCGACGGCAAGCCTTTCCGCCTGGTCAACGGTCGTTTGCAGGGTGACGGTCGTGCCCACATGGCCGGCGGCGGTGGCGGTTGTCCGGCCGCCCTGGGCAATGTCCTGATCGACGGCGATAATGCGGACATTGGCCAACACCGTTTCGCTGCTGACGACTCGGCCCTTGCGCTCCGGGCCTGGCGCGAGTTCCTGGGTCAGAATGACATCGACATGGTCTCCGGGCCAGATCAGGCCGGCGACACCGGTGATCGCGGTGACCCCGATGGACACCGCGCGGGTGCCGGGTGCCAGGACGGCGGCCAGAAATCCTCGGTCCCGCGGGCGCATGAAGTCAGCGGCCAGCAGCGGGTTACCGGATTCGACAAAGCGGCGGATCAGCGCGCCGCGGACATCGGATCGGGCTTCCACGGTATCGACGATGGCGCCTGGCGGCAGGTTTTCCGCGGTCGCCGTCTTTGTAATGAAGTCCTCGTTTCTCACCAGTGTTCCGGGTGGCACCTGGCGAGCCGCGACCAGATAGGAAATCTGCACCGGCCCGGCGGTCGGCAGCAGCGCGATGCCCTGGGGCTGTTGGCTCAGCCGGTAGGCGAACAGGCCCAGGACCAGCGCTGTTGCGCAGATCAAACCGGTGACGACGACGCGCAACGACATGGTCTAATTCCCCGAACCGAACAAGATCGCCCAGATCCCGCCACAGGCTATGGCGACACCATAGGGCAACGAACCGTGCCGCGCCAGTCGCCAAATTTCAACAGAGACTATCCGCTGCAATAATGAGGTACCGCGTGGCGGCGGTGCATGGGGCGGATAATTCCGCAGAATGCGGCGGCCGACGAGGTGCAGCGCCGCGAGAATCCCGCCCGCCATGGCCGTGACGAAGATGAACCGATTGGTCGAGGCCGGCGAAAAGCCGAGGCAGGTGGCGGCGGCCAGCTTGACGTCACCACCGCCAAACACGCCGCGCGCATGCAGCAGGACCATGAAGGCGAACAGTGCCAGGGCGATCGCCAGGGAAACAAGCAGGGCGGAGGGGCTGGCGAGCAGGCGGGCGGCGATGCCCAGAATCGCGAGCGCGGCAGCGATCCAGTTGGGGATCGTGCGGTAGGCAATATCGGTAGATGCGGCGACGGTCAGTAGCACGACGACCAGCGCGGCCAGGATACCGCCAGGCCAAAGCATTGAGCAGCGCCCCGTTAAGTTATGAATCTATGGATTGGGTTCTCGCCACCGGACGGCCGGTAAAATTATCCATTGCGGAATAATTTTGCCGACTGCCTGGATGGCAAGCTCGAACAGCGCGATTACAGGTCCGAACCGAGTTTGATGAACTCATTTGTAATGGCGGTGCCGAGGTTTGCTGCCGCCACTGTAACGGCGCCGATGATCGCGGCGGCGAGGACGCCGTATTCCAACGCGGTGATGCCTTTGCGGTCGTGCATTGCAACGGCGAGAACGGTCATTACATAACGTATCATTTTATTTCCCTTTGTCCGATAAGCCGCAGGAGATGTTCACGTATTGGTTGGCGGGGTCAACTGGATTGCAACTTTCAATTCACACCCAGCGACAGGTTGTATAGCATTCCGTAACGGGATCGATGTCAATACCAAATTTGTTGGATTCCCAAACGATACCGCAAATGTCATCGTCGAATTTTGCGACGCGGCTGGCGACAATGGTGTAATTAGAGACTGTCCCCTGTCCAGAGAGACGAACGCGGCGTAATAGCACTCGATTTTGTTGATTATTTCGATGCCGCTGCCCGACGCCGGCAGCCTGCTAACCGACTTGTATTGTTGTGTCTGGCGTTCCCGTCAGCGGCATAGCCGCTGTGATCGCATCTATATTATAGCTCAATTTTTCAGAAAATGATAACCGTAGGTTGCATTTCAAAGCATTTCGCAATTGTGTTCGGGATAGACA
>JAYUEJ010000297.1:0-5927 GCA_043739265.1 Rhodopila sp.
TTTTTCCTCGATCAGCGCCTTCCAGGCCGGCCCGTTGACCATGACCAACTCATACAACCGGTACAGCAACGGATCGGTAGGCGGCATGCTGGTGCCGCGGTAAGGCACTTCATTCAGCATCCGCTCTTCCGTTATACTCAGGGCGAACAGGGATGCGGCTTTCTTCGCCAACGGCTTCACCAGCTTCATCTGGCCAAGCAGTGCGCCGACGACCAGGATTTCGGACATGCCGCCAATCTGCTCGCAGATATACTGCCAACTCCAATCCTTCTCGCGCTTGATGTCGAGAATTTTTTCGGTCAGTTCGGCTCGCGTCATCTCGTTCTCCTGTGTCCGGTCACCCCGGCGGTGACAGCCGCACTGCCTATACTGATGGCCAGAACAGGCAGGGTCCAGGATGGTGGTTGCCCGGTGTCATCGCGAGACACCGGAGCGACAACGATTACGGCAGGTTTTTATGCGATCCGTCGCAACGCGGGGCCTTGCCGGACGCCTTGCAGCCACAGAACGATACGATACCAGATTCCTCGGCATCGAACTTCATAGGCGAGAATGCCGAACCCTTGTGCGTTCCGTCACAGAACGGTTGCTTGCTGCTCTTGCCGCAAGAGCACCACCAATAGGATTTCCCGGCCTCGACCTCGATCTTGTAAGAGCCCTTCTGGGCAACGACCGCTTGTGATTCGGACATGATATTTCCCTCGTGTTAAGCTTGCGCCAGCGCGATGCCATACAGGCGGCGCGCTACCGCTGGGGTACCGTAACCGTCCGGCCGGTGTTCGGAAAGGGCCGTCATGCCGTGGGGCCATAACCGCCGGATCGGTCCATCGCGTCCAAACCTACGCCGCGGCCATGCCATCCCGCAGACTCTTCAGGGCCTTCATCGCGCCGGGCGCCCTGGCTTGCAGGCGCGCGAAGTCCGAGATCGCGTCTGCCAAGATACTTTGCTTGCAGGCTCGCTCAATGTCACGCGCCAGACTGCTTACCGCGCTGGCGCCGCAATTGCCGGCGACGGAGACCAGGTCGTGGGCTTCCTTTGCCGCCGCCGCGGTATCCGACGCGTCCAGGCGGGCGCCGAGGCGCAGAATCCGGGCCTCGATATCGACCAGGGATTCGGTCAGCAATGCCTCTAGTTGGTCCGGCTTCATGAAGCCGCGCAGCGTATCGATCACCGATGTATCCAGCGACGGCAGGCCGTCGGCGGCGGAACGCTTCGGCCGCCCATGGGTGGTCAATTCATTTATAATACGGAATAAAATCGGAGCGGACAGGGGTTTGCTCAAATACCGGTCCATCCCCGCGCCGCGATAGCGCTCTGCCGCGTCATGCAACGCATCGGCGGTGAGCGCGACGATAGGAATGTCGCATTTCGGCGGGGGCAGCGCGCGGATGTGGCTGGTCGCCTGGATGCCATCCATCACCGGCATCTGCACATCCATCAGCACGATATCGAATGTTTCACGCATCATGGCTTCGACGGCTTTCCGGCCATTCGCCGCCACCGTCACGCTGTGCCCGGCGCTGGTCAGCAGTGCCGTCATCAGGCGCTGATTGATCGCGTTGTCGTCGGCGACCAGCACATGCAGGGGACGCACGGCCGGTTCCGGCTCATTTTCCACCGCCACCGCCACCGCTTCGGCCTCCCCAATCGCATCGGCCACAGGTAGCTTGATACGGAAGACACTGCCCGCTCCCATCGCGCTTTCCGCCGTCAGGGTGCCGTTCATCAGTGCGGTCAGTTCGCGACTGATGGCCAGCCCGAGTCCGGTGCCACCGAAGCGGCGGGACATGGAGCTGTCGGCCTGGGCGAATGGCTGGAACAGCCGATCGATCGTCTCCGGCGCCATGCCGATGCCGGTGTCTTCGATCTCTATGCACATAAGCGCGCGGTCGGAAGAGACGGGTTCGGCGCGCACCCGCACATGGCCGGCTTCAGTGAACTTGACCGCATTGCCGATCAGATTGAGCAGCACCTGCCGCAACCGGAACGGGTCGCCATGCACACGACGATCGACCGCCGGAGCGACGCTGCACACAAGGTCGAGATGCTTTTCCGCCGCGCACGGCGCCATCAGGGCAACGGCCGCCCGTATCGTATCGCCCAGATGGAAATCGGCACGGTCCAGCTCCACCTTGCCGGCTTCCAGCCTGGAGATATCCAGGATGTCATCGACGATGGTCACAAGCACACCGGCGGACTCGCGGACGCCGGTGGCATAATCGCGCTGGGCGGGCGCCAGGCCGGAGCGCAGCAGAAGGTCGTTCATGCCGATGATGCCGTGCAGCGGCGTGCGGATTTCATGCGACATATTCGTTAGGAATTCGGTCTTGGCCTGATTGGCTTTTTCCGCCGCCGCTCGGGCTGCCTCGGCCTGATCCCGAGCGGCGGCGGCGCGGTCTTCGGCGTGCTTGCGGTCGGTGATGTCGGTGTAGGTACGGACAATGCCCCCGCCGGGAATTGGCACGCTGCGGATTTCCAGCACCCGGCCGTTGGGACGCGTCCGCTCATAAAAATGCGGCGTTTTGATCCGGCTGCCGCCCCGGATCGTTGCTTTCAGCGCCTCGGTGGCGTTGTCGAACTCGCCGCTTGCCCATTGATAATCGCTTACTGTGTCGTAGTGAGGGTGGCTGGCCAGTAACGCCTCCGGCAGGTCGAGCAACGCGACGGCGCGCGGGTTCCAGGCAGCAACCGTAAGGTCGGGCGCGACCATGATCAGTCCCTGATCCATGTATCGCAAAGTCGTTTCAAGCAACTGCGACTTGGATGCCAGCGCCGCCTCGCTGTCGCGTAAGGCCGCGGCGGTGGCGCCCAGATCGCGTGCGCTGTTCGTCAGGTGCTGAAACTGCGTCCGCAGAAGCTGGAAAAGCCCAAGCAGGGTGCCGATCACGACCGCCGCCCCCAGGCCGATCACCAGCGTTTGCCGCCGCCAGCCGGCCAGCCCGACGTACTCATTGGTACCGACATCGATGACCAGCGGGTAATCACGCACAGGGCGCACCGAGGTGGAGCGCGCCGCCCCGCCATTCAAGAAATCGGTGGTTTGGTACAGACCGCCGCCAGCGGCCACGATCGGATACCAGGGGGACTCGGCGGGCATTTGCCGGCCGACAACGGAAGCCGCCGGGGGGTGGAGCACCAGCACGGTGCCGTCCCGGCGCAGCAGGGTTATCAGGCTGCTATTGTCGGCATCGACGGCTGCGAAGAAATCCACGAAGTAGTTTAGCGCGAACGTAGCGGTCACGATGCCGATCAAATTTCCGTCGCGATCGGTGATCCGTCGGGCCAGGAACACAGTCCAGTCGGCCCCAAGGCGGCCTTTTTCCGGATTGCTGAGATAGGGCTCGGTTGCGGTGCGGATGTGGCGGTACACGTCGCCGGCTGAGAGATCCGTTCCGAACGCGGGCCAGAAGCGCGACGTGTTGACCGCACGCCCATCCGCATCCACCACCGTCAGGGCGTCAAGCTGCGGCAGGTTGCGTAATTTTTGCCGCAGCTCGGTGTGGAATGCCTCATTTGCCAGCTCGCGGCGAAGCGCGCCGGCGGTTTCTACTCCGCTGGCGCGGATCTGATCGACGGTCGCTGCGACCACCAGATCGACGGCCTGAACGGCGCGGCCGGTTTGTTCCGCCAGAACGATGCCAAGCCGCGTTTGGCGGTCTTCATACGTGTGGATCGCGGCGCGGCGTCCATCCCACACGGCCAAAGCGGTGGAAGCGGCCACCAGCAAGATCAGGGCGGTGAACACTCCGGCCAATGCTCGCCGGTATAAGGCGGCCTTCCCGGGGATGAATGCGTTTTCGGTCGTGGGCGCGATACCTGCCATTTGGCGCCATTTAGACCATGCCGCAGCGCGGAGCGAAACGTTTTCTTTGTCCGGAAGGTGAACCGGTCAGCTTCGCCGACGCGACCGGTGGGTGGTCTTACGATTGGACAGCGACATCGACAGGCCGGCAAAGACAATCCCCGCGAAGGCCGGAATCAGCCATGCCGGCCGCACCAGCATTGGTTGGATCACCGACGTCCAGACCCAGGCGCCCATGGTCCGGATCGACCACACGGGAAGCCTGTCGAGAATGTCGTGGTCGAAAAGGTTCAACGCCTGGCCAACAGACAGGCTTCCTGATCCGAACGTCGCGATAGCGACGGCGGCAACCAGAAAGAATGCGGCGATCACGGCCAGGACGCGTTGAACGTTCAAATGAACAACTTCTCGGATTTACGGTCGGAGTATAGTCCCGCCACCTGCTCGGCATAACCATTAAAAATTTGCGTCGGCACCCGTTCGTCGCTGCCCAGTAGCCGTTCCGAAGCCTGGCTCCAGCGCGGATGCGACACGGCGGGGTTCACGTTCGCCCAGAAACCGTATTCGGCTGGCCCGATCGCTTCCCAAAAAGTCTTCGGGCGCTTGTCGGTGAAGCTGATCCTGACGATCGACTTGGCGGATTTGAAGCCGTATTTCCATGGCAGGGTCAGCCTGATCGGGCCTCCATTCTGTGGCGGCAATGATTTTCCGTACAGGCCGGTGGAGATGAACGCCAGATCGTTGGCCGCTTCGTCGATCGTCACACCCTCCATATAAGGCCAGGGATAGAAAGGTGCATTGAGGCCGGACATCACTTTGTCCTGCGTCGTCTCGAACACCACATATTTCGCCGAACTCAGCGGTTCCGCGATTTTCAGGAGCTGCGACAGCGGAAAGCCGGTCCAGGGGACGGTCATCGCCCAGGCCTCGACGCAGCGGTGGCGGTAAATCCGTTCCTCCAACGATACCTGTTTCAACAGGTCGTCGATGCCGATGGTGCGCGGCTGTGCCAGCATCCCGTCCAGCTTGATCGTCCAGGGGCGTTGCTTCAGCGCCTGCGCGTCCTTCCAGACGTTCTTGCTCTCGCCGAACTCGTAATAATTGTTGTAGGTCGTGGCGAATTTTTCCGCGGTCAGCGCCCGTCCGGGTGTGAACGCCGGATTGACCGGGGCGTCCGCCCTGGCCGCCAGTGACGGCAGGATCGTCATCGCGCCCGCGCCCGCCAACAGCGAACGGCGGTTCAACATGACGTGTTCCGGGGTCACCTGGCTTTCCGCAACCTCCCACCCGCGCCGCTGCATGATGTGCATGTCCGTGATCCCTGTTGTTACCGTTCTTATACGTATTCCAGGCGCCACATTGCCGGATGGGGCGGGATGAACGAAATTAAACCTTAGACACAAGTCCAGAACGACTCAGCCCAATACCACGCATCCAGGAGAACGCCCATGCATCTCGCCCGATTTCCGAGGGTTCGCCTCTTTCCGGCGCCGACCCCGCTTGAGCGCCTGGACAACCTGTCCAAAGCACTCGGTGGGCCGGAGATCTGGATCAAACGCGACGACTGCACGGTGGTGGCGACCGGTGGCAACAAAGTGCGCAAACTGGAATGGCTGATCGGCGAGGCGCGGGCGCAGGGCGCCACCCACATCGTCACCCAGGGCGCCGTGCAGTCGAACCATGTGCGCCAAACCGCCGCGGTCGCCCGCAAGTTCGCCATGACCTGCACCGCGTTGCTGGAGCACCGGATCGACACCAACGACCGCGACTATCTGGGCAGCGGCAACGTGTTGCTGGACAAACTCTTCGGTTGCCGCATCGAGTACCGCCCCGGCGGCACCGACATGAACGCCGAAGCCGAAAAACGCGGTGCCGAACTGCGGGCGGCGGGGGAGGCGGTCTATGTCATCCCCGGCGGCGGATCGAACACCGTCGGGGCGTTGGGGTACGTGTCCTGCGCGCAGGAATTGATGCAGCAGGCGGATGAAATGGGCCTGCGGATCGATCGCATCGTTACGGCGACCGGCAGCGCCGGGACTCAAGCCGGGCTGGTGGTGGGGCTCGAGGGGATGAACGCCGGAGTCCCCGTGCTGGGTATCGGCGTGCGGCTGCCGCGCGACCGGC
>JAYUEJ010000298.1:0-5909 GCA_043739265.1 Rhodopila sp.
CTCGCCACTGGTCTGCGCATGGAGCAGATCGCCAACCGGCTGCTGTGGACCACCGAGGACGTGCGAGAGGGTCCCGCGGCTTTCGCGGAGCGGCGGCCGCCGCAGTTCAAGGGGAAGTAGATGGCGGCGGACGGCGAACCACGCGGGCCGCTTGCCGGGCTGCGCATCCTGGATCTCACGCGGGTCCTGGCCGGACCGTTCTGCACCATGATCCTGGGCGATCTGGGTGCCGAGATCATCAAGGTCGAGGAGATCGACGGCGGCGATCAGACACGCAACATTCCGCCCTTCGAGCAGGGTGAAAGCCATTACTTTTTGGCAATAAACCGGAACAAGAAAAGCCTCGCACTCGATGCGCGCACGCCGGGCGGCCGAGCGGTCCTGCTTGATCTGGCGCGGCACTGCGACGCGGTGGTGGAGAATTTCCGGCCGGGGGTGATGGAGCGGTTGGGCCTGGGCAAGGACGCGCTGCACGCGGTCAATCCACGGCTGATCTTCTGTTCGATCTCCGGTTACGGCCAGAAAACCAGCCTTAGCGACAAGCCGTCCTTCGATCTGGTGGCCCAGGCGCTCAGCGGTGTCATGTCGATCAACGGCGAGGCGGACGGGCCGCCGACGAAACTCGGGCTGCCGATCGGCGATCTGGGGGGCGGCGTGTGGGCGGCCATCGCCATATTGTCCGCCTTGCAGCATCGGCATGCCACCGGGGAGGCGCTCACCGTCGATCTCAGTCTGCTCGACGGCATGGTCGGGCTGCTCGGCTATCTGGCGCAAGGGTATCTGATGACAGGGGAGATTCCGCAGCGGGTTGGTTCGTCACATCAGAGCGTCGTTCCCTATGGCCGGTTTCCCACGAAAGACGGGCACCTGGTTGTCGCGCTGATGGTCGAAAGCTTCTGGGTCAAGTTTTGCGCGGCGATCGGGCAGCCCGAACTGGCGCATGATCAGCGCTTCGCCACGACCACGGGACGCAAGGAAAACCGGACGCTGCTGGAGGCGCTGGTCGGCGATGTGCTGACGGCGCGGACCATAGAAGAGTGGCAGGTCGTTTTCGCCGCGGCCGACATCCCCTGCGCGCCCGTCAACACGGTTGGCCAGGCGTTTGAGATGCCCATCATCGCGGAGCGCGCGGTCGTGCGGACCGTCGATCATCCCACTGCCGGACGCGTGCCACTGGTCCGCTCGCCGGTTCGCTTCCTCGACCGGTTCGAGGATGCGGCGATGCGGCCGGCGCCGCTGCTGGGTCAGCACACCGCTGAAATCCTGGGGGAATTATTGAACTACAGCGCGGCGCAGACCGAGGCGCTGGTGCGGGCGGGTGCGGTCGCGGTGAACCGGCGGTTAGACGAGGGCGATTGACCGATCCGGCCCGGCGCCGGTGACGACCAGAGCGCGTTCACGACAACTGGGATCGTGTCCCCACCGTCATGGCCGGGCCAAGTCCCATGGGCGTCAGGATCGGCCGGTTGGGCTTAGAAAATTCTGCCCCGAGGGCGCGCCATTCTTTCCACTTCATGGGCGGGCCTGGCCCGTCCACCCACGGCTTTGGTTGGTTCAGCATCGCAAGTCGTGGGTAGCCGGGCCAAGCCCGGCCATGACGTAGAGACAAACATTGCGTCCCAACCGCCTTATCCTGATACCTATGGGGACAGGCCCGGCCATGACGGTGCGACGATGGCATGTGTTCCCAGTCACCGTAAAATCCCTCAAATATCTACCATCTCAAAGATAGCGGAGCAGATGCCCGATCAAAAGAGTCGCCATCGGGTGCCCTTGCCCGTCGAATAGCCTATAGAGCCTCCGCATGGCCCCTCCCCTTCTCGCTTTGCAAGATATCGCCCTCACGTTCGGCACCGCCCCATTGCTGGCCGGTGCCGGCATTTCCGTTTCCACCGGCGACCGTGTCTGCCTGGTCGGACGCAACGGTTCCGGTAAATCCACCCTTCTGAAGGTCGCCGCCGGCCTGGTGCAGGCCGATTCCGGCCGCCGCTTCGCCCAGCCCGGCGCCACCATCCGCTACCTCCCCCAGGAACCCGACTTCGACGGCTATGCGACAACGCTGGAGTATGTGGAGGCCGGCCTCGACCACATCGCCGACGCCGGCCACTACCGAGCGTCGTATCTGCTCGAACAGCTCGGTCTGACCGGCACGGAAGACCCGTCGAAACTGTCCGGAGGCGAGGCCCGCCGCACCGCCCTCGCCCGCGTCCTTGCCCCCGAACCCGACATTCTGCTGTTGGACGAGCCCACCAACCATCTCGACCTGCCCGGTATCGAATGGCTGGAGGCGGAACTCTCCAACATGCGCTCCGGCATCGTCCTCATCAGCCATGACCGCCGCCTGCTGGAACGGATGTCGCGCAGCACCGTCTGGCTCGACCGCGGCGTCACCCGCGTGCTCGACCAGGGATTCGCCCATTTCGAATCCTGGCGCGACCAGGTGCTGGAACAGGAAGAACTCGATCGCCACAAGGTCGGCCGCAAGATCCTGATGGAGGAAGACTGGGTCCGCTATGGCGTCTCCGGCCGGCGCAAGCGCAACCAAAAGCGCCTGGGCGACCTGCACGCGCTGCGCAAAAGACACAAGGAACAGCGCGCCGCTGTGGGCAAGGTGAAGCTGGAGGCGGCCGAGGCCGACCTGTCCGGCCGCCTGGTCGCGGTGGCCGAGGACGTGTCGAAAGCCTATGGCGACCGCACCGTCGTGCGAGATTTCTCCACCCGCATCATACGCGGCGACCGTGTCGGCATTGTCGGACATAACGGCGCCGGCAAGACCACGCTGCTGAACCTGCTGACCGGCAAGCAGGACCCCGACACCGGCCGGATCAAACGGGGGACCAATTTGTTGGAGGTGGCGCTGGACCAGCGGCGGGACTCGCTGGACCCGACGCAAACCCTGTCGCAGGTCCTGACCGGTGGTGCCGGCGACACCGTGACCGTCAACGGCCAGAACCGCCACGTCGTCAGCTACATGAAGGACTTCCTGTTCGGACCGGAGCAAGCCAACACCCCGGTCGGCGTGCTGTCGGGCGGCGAACGTGGGCGACTGACCCTGGCCGTGGCGTTCGCCACACCGTCCAACCTGATGGTGCTGGACGAACCGACCAACGATCTGGACCTGGAAACCCTGGAACTGCTGCAAGAACGCATCGCCGAGTATGCCGGCACCGTGCTGCTGGTGAGCCATGACCGCGACTTTTTGGATCGCGTCGTCACCTCGGTGATCGCGACCGAGGGCGACGGGCGGTGGATCGACTATGCCGGCGGCTATTCCGACATGCTGCTGCAACGCGGCCCCGCCAAGACAGCGGCGGGTGTGTCAGGCGGACGCTCCCGCGGCAGCCGCGACGATGCGGTCACCAAACCGGTGAGCCGGAAACTGAGTTTTAAGGACAAGCACGCGCTGGAGACGCTGCCTGTCCGGATGGCTGACTTTGAGAAGGAGATCGCGCGCCTGGACCGTGTCTTGACCGATCCCAATCTCTACACCCGCCAACCGGACAAGTTCGCCGCTTCGACCAAGGCGCTGGAGGCCGCTCAGGCATCGTTGGCCAAAGCGGAAGAACAATGGCTGGCCCTTGAACTGCAGCGGGAGGCGTTGGAGCGGGTGTGAAAAACCCGGCGCCCGCCGCCCGGAGGCCAAAGCGGGCGCCGCCTCCCGGGGGCCTAAACGACCCCGTTCATCATGGCTGTCCCTGAACGCACCCTCGGCACGCTCGGACGGATCGTGATCCGGCCGACTCTGGCATGGAGGCGTGCTGGCCACGCGGAAACCGGTGTTTGTGTTCCGATTGCCGGTGTTGTTCCAGTTGCGGTTGCCGGCGCGGACGTTCCTTGGATTGTTGTTCCAGGACCCGCCGCGCAGCGCACGCCGGCTGGGGGACAGCCAGGCCTCCGTGCGGCTGGCACCCATCGCGTTGGGTCGAACCAGCCGCCGCGGAAGATCGAGCGGCGCAAGCGCCACGTATTGGCATGCGACGCATGGGCGATCCAGGCACCGACGCGCACCTGAATATCGGCAGCCTCGACCCGCCTTGCCTGCCACCGGTCGCGGAACCCTCGCAACCGGTTACGAAAGCGGCGTACGTTCTCTTCCGGCAAGCGCCGCCCGTCCGGCAATAGGACGTAGCCCAGAAACGCCGCCGGGTGGGCGGTATGTTGGATCGCGGTCTTGCCAGGATGCAGCGACAGCCGGCGCCGTGCCAGCCATACCCCGATGCGGTCCCGCCATTCGGCCAGCACCGCCGGGTCGTCGTGGAACAAGGCGAAATCGTCCACGTACCGGAGGTACGGCGCGCGCAGCACCTCGGTCGCAAAATGGTCCAGCCCGTCCAGGAACACATTGGCGAAGAACTGGCTGGTCAGGTTGCCGATCGGCAGGCCGCGCCGGCGCTGCAACGGTGTGAACAACGTGTCGCCGGGATAATGGATATTCACCGGCTCCTGCTTATTGGAGCCATCGACGACGGCATCCAGCAGCCACAACGTCTCCGGGCAGGCGATTCGGCGGCGGAAGTCGGCCTTCAGCACGGCGTGATCGATCGCGGGAAAGAAACGATAGATGTCGCAGCGCAGAACATACCGATAGCGGTCCCGCCAGCGCTCGTATTGGGCGACCGCGCGGTGGGTGCCCTTTTCCGCGCGGTTTGCATAGGAATGATCGATGAATCCACGCTCGAAAAGCGGGGCAATCACCGCACACAGCGCGTGATGCACCACTCGGTCGCGGAACGGCGCGGCAGAGACCAGCCTATGCTTCGGATCGCGCACTTCGATCGTAATGAACCGGCCTGATTTCCAGGTGCGATCGCCCAATTCGCGCTGGAGCCTGATCAGTTGCGTTTCCAGGCCGGCGGTGAAGGCGGCGGCACCGGGTTTGCGCCGCTTGCCCCGCACCGCCTTGCGCCATGCCTCGTGCAAGGCCGGAAAGTTGGCGATTTGCCCAAACAGATTGTCATGCTGTGTGGGCATGCTGCGCCTTGATCCAGCCGCCGACCAGCCGTCCGACCTCATCCAGGCCGCGGGAAGCATGTTCGTAGCGGCGCATGTCGATCAGCCGGAGTTCCTGCGACAGGCGCATGAAGAGCCGTAGTCGTTCAAGACCAAGATTGGCGTTGGCCAGCATAGTATCGCGCCCACGCGTGTAGGTCGCGGCGATCAGCGCATCCAGTACGTCCAGGGCAGCGGATTCGATACGATCGCCCAGCACGAACTTCTGCGAGCGGGGGAATTTGTCGATGGTGGGAATCAGCCACAGCAGGAACTGGTACATCGCTTCCAGCGCGGGTCCGGTGCGGCGGGCGTTGTTGGCCGGTTCGTTCATACCGAGAGGCAATCACCCCGCCCGCGAGTCCCCAAAGCAAAAATTCTGCCTGGCGACAAGAATCCGGTGGATGATTCGATTTCAGAAGAATCGAATCCCTGCGACCAGGGGGCTACCGCCCCCTGGACCTCCACTTTTCAAGATGTAAAGATAATAAGATTAAGGAGAAAAATGAGTTCTGGCCACGCGGAAACCGGCGCTCGTGTACCGATCGCCGGTGATTCCCCAGATGCGGAGGCCGGCGCGGACGTCCCTCGGATTGTCGTACCAGGACCCGCCGCGCAGCGCACGCCGGCTGCTATCTCCGGTTGTGGTTGCTGCCCCGTCCTGCGGGATGCTCTTCAAATCCGTGTTCCAATGATCAGCGGTCCACTCCCAGACATTGCCAAGCATGTCGTAGAGACCGAACGGGTTGGGCAGGAAGGAGCCGACAGGAGCGGTGAAAGGGTAACCGGAATCGCCGTCGAAAAACTGCTCGGGATCGAAGGCGCGGTTCATGCGCGTCATAAGCGCACGGTCGGCAACCTTGGCATAGCGCACCGCGTCGGCTCGGCCGTCTCCCCAAAAGCGAGCCGTAGTGGTTCCG
>JAYUEJ010000299.1:0-5900 GCA_043739265.1 Rhodopila sp.
CACCCATTTCGGAAGCCCGCCCGATTTCAGTCAGAGTGAAAATGCTCTGGCCAAACCGAACCACCCCTATGAGGTACCCTGCTATCCCGGTAGTAACCCCCCTATGCACGCCAACTTCTCCCTCACCAACCGCATCGCCCTCGTCACCGGCAGCTCCCGCGGCCTCGGCCGAGCCATCGCGCAAGGTCTGGCGGAAGCGGGTGCCCGCGTCATTCTGCACGGCCGCGATCCGGCCCGCCTCGCCGCCACCGCCGCCAATCTCAAGAACGTCGCCGGCACGCTGGCCTTCGACGTCTCCGACACAGCCGCAACGAAAACCGCGTTCGAAACCATAAAAGCCGAACATGGCCGCCTCGACATCCTGGTCAACAACGCCGGCGTCATCCCCCGCAAGCCGCTGCTGGAAACTACCGATGAGGACTGGGCGGAAATCATCGACTCCAACCTGTCCGCCTATTTCCGCCTGTCCCGGGAAGCCGCCCGCCTCATGGTTCCGGCGAAATCCGGCCGGATCATCATGATTTCCTCCATCATGGGCCTGGTCGGGCGGCCGACGATCCCCGGCTACGTCACCGCCAAGGCCGGCCTCCACGGCATGGTCCGCGCCCTCTCCGCCGAACTCGCCCCGATCGGTATTACCGTCAACGCCATCGCCCCCGGTTTCTTCCCCACCGACGCAACCGAGGCCCTGCACACCGACCCGAAATTCAGCGAATGGATCGCCTCCCGCGCACCCATGGGCCGCTGGGGCGACCCGTCCGAACTGGCCGGACCAGCGGTCTTCCTGGCCTCCGCCGCCGCGTCCTACATCACCGGCCACATCCTTGTCGTGGACGGGGGTCTGACCGCCGCGTTGTGACCCTTGCCGGAACCCCGAACGCGTCCCAAGTCCTGCAGCAACACACAAGGACTCCCCAACCATGATTCAACTTCGTCCCTTCTCCACCCTGGGCGCCTTTCGTAATGAGTGGCTGAACGCCCACCACCACTTCAGCTTCGGCGGCTACCATGATCCCGAACGCATGGGCCTCGGCGGCCTGCGCGTGTGGAACGACGATGAGGTCGCGCCCGGCACCGGCTTCGATCCTCACCCGCACCGTGACATGGAGATCGTCACCTACATCCGCGAGGGCGCGATCACCCACCGCGACAACCTCGGCAACGAGGGACGCACCGAGGCCGGCGACGTCCAGGTCATGCATGCCGGCACCGGCATCACGCATGCCGAATACAACAAGGAAGATGTCCCCACTCGCCTGTTTCAGATCTGGATCATGCCGGACAAGCGGGGCGTTGCGCCCGGTTGGGGCACGAAATCCTTCCCGCGCGACAACAAAGGCCTGTCCGTGCTGGCCAGCGGCCGCCCATCAGACGCGGACTCCGATGCCCTGAAGCTGAACGCCGACGCCGCCGTCCTGGCCGGCACGCTGGCCGCGGGCCAAACGACCGAATTGACCCTGGCGCCCGGCCGAGCGGCTTATCTTGTCCCGGTGAATGGCGCCGTGACGGTGAATGGAGTCACGGTCCAGGCGCGCGACGGCGTGGCAATTTCGGATGAACGTGCGGTGACTATATTCGCCACCGAAGCAACCGAAATAGTCGTCGTGGACGTTTCTGCGTAGTTCCAACACCCGACGGTTCGGCCTATAGCAAATCCAGCGCCACTTTTCGTTTCGGCGGTCGATGTACTGCATCGATCGCCACCAGATCTTCTGGTGTAAGCGCGATCCCCCCGGCGCCTGCATTCTCGCGCACATGCGCCGCATCCGCCGCCTTCGGGATCGAGATTACGCTCCCGCCGCGCAACCCCCAGGCAATCGCCACGGCGGCCGGCGTCGTATTATGCCGCCGTGCCACGGTTTGTAACGCGGAAGAACCGAGCAGCGTGCGGACGTTGTGGCTTAACGGTGAATAGGCCATCACGGGAATCCGGTGGTCTGCGCACCAGGGAAGCAGATCGAACTCGATCCCGCGGCTATCGGGATGATACAGCACCTGATTCGCCGCGCACCCCGCGGCGTCCGGCAGTTCCCGCATGTCGCCGGTGTCGAAATTGGATACGCCCCAATACCGGATTTTCCCGGCTTCCTGCAAAGCACCGAACGCCGCGACGGTTTCAGCCAAATCATACCCGCCCCGCCAGTGCAGCAGGTAAAGATCGATCCGATCCGTCTTCAACCGCTTCAAACTCCGCTCGCACGCCGCCGGCACACCGGTCCGCGACGCATTCTGAGGCAGTACCTTGCTGACAATGAACACTTGATCCCGAATACCGGCAACAGCCCGGGCGACAACCTCTTCCGCCCCGCCATCGGCATACATTTCAGCCGTATCGATCAGGCTCATACCGAGATCGACACCCAGCCGCAGCGCATCGGCCTCCTTCCCCAGGTCGCCGCCCCGCTCGCCCATATACCAGGTCCCCTGCCCCAACGCCGGAACCGCCTCCCCACCTGGTAGTGCAACGGTTCGCATCAGCCCGCCAATGCCTCCGCCACCCGCATCGCCCGAAGGAAGTTCCCACCCCATAATTTTTCAAGCGCACCCCGGTCATAGCCGCGCCGCGCCAATTCGATCGTGACGTTCGGGCTCTGGCTGGCGTCGCGCCAGTTGGAAAATCCGCCGCCGCCATCGAAGTCCGACGAAATCCCGACATGATCGATACCGATCCGCTGCACCGCGTAATCGATATGATCGGCGAAATCGGCAACCGTCACTTCGTCCGGCCTGGCGTTCGGCTTTAAAAAAGCGGCCACGGCGGTGATCTGGATCACCCCCCGCACGTCGCGGATGACGTCCAACTGCCAATCCGTCATGTTGCGGGAATGATCGCATAGCGCACTGACACAGGAATGGGTGGACACGATCGGCGACCGGGATTGCTCGGCGGCCTGCACCATCGTGTCGCGGGAGGTGTGGGCAACATCGACCAGCATTCCCACCTTATTCATCGCCGCCACCGCCGCCCGCCCCAATGTCGAAAGCCCCCCATGCTCGGTTTCCCGATCTCCCAGATCGCGGCGGGGGTTGCAGGAATCGGCCAGGGCGTTGTGGCCGTTATGGGTCATCGTCATGTAGATGGCGCCGCGCTGCCGGAATTCGGCGATCCGCGACAGATCGGCCCCGACGGCGAAGCCGTTCTCGACACACGGCACGATGGCAATCACGTTGTCCCGGATGGCCGCCTCGATCGCATCCGCCCGGTTCGCGATCCGCATCGCGATCGGCGACGGCGTGGCCGCCATGGCGTTGATCTGATCCAGCATGGCAAGGGCGCGATGATAAGCGGCATCCTCGGCCGCCGGCGTCCGGCCGGCCTGCGGCACATACGCCACGAAACAGGCCGCACGGAGTCCACCGCGAAGCATCTTTGGCAAATCGACCCGGCGTGTTCCATCCTGGAACGGATCCGGACCGGTTGGCCAGGGAATGTCGATATGTGTATCCAGCGTCATGATGGTGCGGTGGATAGCAAGCGCGTCGGGCTGGATGGCATCGTTCATGCCGACACGCTTACAGATAACCGCGCCGCGCGGAAGAGGTTGGGAGCAATAAAAATGAGAACAGCCGCCTGTCTGGCGATCGGGATGGTCGTGCTGTGCGGCACCGCCCGGGCCGCGACGCAAGAGCAAATCGGCAGTTGGGTGCTGAGCTGTCCGGGCGACACACCGGGTGCCGAACCGTGTGCGATGCGCATCAACAAGCGGTTCCTCGACCAGGGCGGGATCACCGGAGATCTTGAAATTCAGTCCCCGGGAAAATCCCTGGTGCCGGTCATCGCGCTGCGTGGATTGTCCACCGAAATGATGATGGCCGCGTCCCTGACCGTCAAGACCGAGGCATCGTTGCAGTTCGGCGGTGGGCAGCGGGAGGATTTGAACTGTGCAAGCAGCAGCGCCGGTTATATCTGCTCACCGGGCGACGCCGGGGGGCAGCGTCTGGCGGCGGGCTTGCCGCTGGCGCGATCGGTCACGGTGCGAATATCGATCTCCATGCCCGGCGTGAACCCCCTGCCCGCGCAGGAGAAAACCCTGGATATGTCTGGGACGAACGCGGCGCTGGCGAAGCTGCGCATGGTTGGACCGTCGCAGGTGCCGGGGCCGATGACCGCACTGGCGTCGCAGTCTCCGGAAGGGATGATGGGCATGGCTGACAAGCTGTTGAAGGCGGCGGGATATCCGAATGGAACCGCCCAAATACAGGCAATGATGGCGAAGTATATGAAGGGGTCTAAATGACTCCTTCTTCCGCCAACCGCTGAACGTCGGATGGCGTCATACCCAGCAACTCGGTAAGCAGCCATTCGTTGTCCTCACCATAGCCCGGAGCGCCGCGATTGATCGGGCCGCCGATATAGGCAGGGGTGCGGGATAGTTTCATGGGTAGTTCATACACCGGCCATGTGCCGATCGTGGTGCCGGTGACCTCGATCAGCCATTTCAGGTGACGGAGCTGCGGGTCGTTATCGCAACGGTCTTCCGCGTTCTGGCAGACGCCAGCCGGCACGTTCGCGTTTTGCAGTGCTACCATGATGTCTTCCGCTGTGCGGCTGGCGGTCCAGGCGCCGATGGTGAGGTCGAGTGCGTCCTGGTGCGCGAGCCGGTTGGCCAGGGTGGCGAAGCGCCGATCGTCCAACCATTCGGTATGGCCGGCGACGCGGGCCAGGGCCTGCCATTCGGTTTCGGTAAAGCAGGCGATCGCGACCCAGCGGTCGTTGCCTTTGCAACGATAAGCCCCATGCGGGGCGGCTGGCTTGTAGGGGGATCGGTTGCCGTAACGACGCCATTCCCGCCCATTGGCCGACCAGTCGAGAATTGATGTCCCGGTCAGGAAAGTTCCAGATTCACACTGGGATGCGTCAATCCACTGGCCTTCGCCGGTTTGGTCGCGGTGATACAGCGCACCGAGCAACGCCAGCGCGTAGCCGTAGGCACCCATCCAATCGAGGTAGGAATAGCCCCAACCCACCGGCATGGCGGGTTCCGGCAGTCCGGACATGTCGGCCTGCCCGCCAAACGCCGCGGCCACCGGGCCGACGGTCCGCATCCGGCCGTATGTCCCGTGTGCGCCCATGCCGGCTTGCTGGATGTAGATGATGTCGGGACGGATTTTCTTGAGCACGTCATAGCCGAGGCCGAGCCGCTGCAGCACGCCGGGCGAAAACCCTTCGGCGACAATGTCGCAGATGCGGACGAGGTCTTTCGCGATCGCCAAACCTTTCGGATGCCGGATATTCAGCGAGATCCCGCGCTTGCCGGCGTTCTTGTTGTTGAACTGGCCGCCCATGTTGGGATCTTTCACACCCGGCAGCGGCCCGGTCGCGGCGTCTCGCGCGGCGCGTCCGCCAATCGGTGCCATGGCGGCGAGGCGCGTATCGGGGTTGTCTTTCCACTCCACTTTGTAGCTTTCGGCACCCATCGCGGCGAGACAGCGCGTTCCGCCGGCGGACGCCAGGAACCAGGCGAAATCGAGTATTTTTACACCTTGCAACGGGAACGGCTTGCCGTGCAGTGCGGAGATTTTTGGGTTCGTGTCGGCTTTTGCCCGGGCCGGAACGGAGGGCATCCGCGGCGCCTCGGCCAGAACCGTTTCGGTGTCCTCACCCAGCAACGGCGCTCGGCGTCCGACTTGCCAGCTTGTTTTCGTGGTGAGCCATTTACTTGTGGGGTAACAGAACGAACGACCATGTTCAGGATGGTACACATCCGCAAAGGATTTGCGTTGGATCCAATGTTGATCGAGTGCGTTTTCATGCGGTTTGCGCAGAGGCGCCCATAGCAGCCCGGCCTCCTGCGCTTCCAGCCACGGCATGTCGTCGTAGGTCCACGCCCGCGCGAACCGTTGCACGACGTCGATCATGTGCGCCCGCGTTTCATCGCTGGCGGTCGATCCGGGCACGG
>JAYUEJ010000300.1:0-5892 GCA_043739265.1 Rhodopila sp.
AAAGTCTGGTCCAGCGCCAGAGACACCGTTCCCGAGGTCACGATCGTTGTACTGCCACTCAACGCACGCGCTCCCGCTGGTCGCCGCCTGGAATTCGGCGCTGGAGGCTAGGCTGATTGCCACCTCTCCGGCCTTATGGTGGCGTCATGTACACCATCTATGCGGGAATATAAATATAAAACACTACCTAAGATTGTGTTTGTGGCGTTTATGCTGGCGCTGAAATGCGCCTTTTTTGTTCTGATCTGGGATTGGCGGACGGGGTGTCCGCCGAACCGGCCGTCGCCAGCTTTCGCCAAAAGCCGGAAAACCTGCGGAAAACCTCAGTAAATATCGCCATTTCCCCGTCCCGCCGTTCGTCACGTATCGGTTGCTTTCGTCCTCTTTCGCCGCTATATTTAGGGGACGTATTAGGGGACGATCAGGCGATGCCACGGAAAGCGGCCGGACTATCGGCGATGAAAGCACGGACCACGAAGCCGGGCCGCTACGGCGACGGCAACGGGTTGTATCTGTTCGTCCGCTCCCCCGACGCCCGGTTCTGGGTGTTCCGCTACACCCGCGCGGGCCGGATGCGGGAAATGGGTCTGGGCAGCGCGCGAACCTTCTCTCTGGCCGAGGCGCGGGCCAAGGCCGCCGAATTGCACCACAAGGTCAAAGAAGGCATCGACCCGCTGGCCGAGCGCGACGCGCTGGCCGCGACCTCCGCCGAAGCGGTGACGTTTGGTCATGTCGCGGACCGCTACATCGCGGCGCATGAAGCCGGATGGCGTAACGACAAGCACAAGCAGCAATGGCGGAACACTATCGACACCTATGCCGTCCCGAACCTCGGGGCGCTGGCGGTCCGCGATATCGACACCGGGGCGGTGATGCGGGTTCTGGACCCGATCTGGCGGGAGAAGCCGGAGACCGCCTCCCGGCTGCGCGCGCGGATCGAATTGGTTCTAAACTTCGCCAGGGCGCGGGGTTGGCGCGACGGCGAAAACCCCGCCCGATGGCGCGGCCATCTCGACAACCTGCTTCCCGCCCGTGCGAAGGTGGCGATGGTCCAGCATCATCCCGCATTGCCCTGGCGCGAGATCGGCGCCTTCATGGCGGCGCTGCGAGCCCAGGAAGGGGTTTCCGCCATGGCGCTGCGGTTCGCCATCCTGACCGCCTGCCGGACCGGCGAGGCCATCGGCGCCCGCTGGTCCGAGATCGACATGGCGAACGCGGTCTGGACCGTGCCGCCCGAACGGATGAAGGCCGGGCGGGAACATCGGGTGCCGCTGTCCGATGCCGCTATGGGCGTGTTGCGGGATGCCGCGACGCTGCGAACCGATTCCAACGCGGAGGCTCCCGTCTTCCCCGGCGGCAAGGCAGGCAAACCGCTGTCCAGTATGGCGTTGCTGATGTTGCTGCGGCGGATGGAGCGCCCGGACCTGACCGCGCACGGATTCCGCAGCACGTTCCGCGACTGGTGCGGCGAATCGACCAATCACCCGCGCGAGGTGGCCGAGGCGGCGTTGGCCCATTCGCTCAAGGACAAGGTCGAGGCCGCGTATCAGCGCGGCGACATGATGGAGAAGCGGCGGCGGCTGATGGCGGATTGGGCAACATTCTGCGAGCGTCCGGTGGCTGTTGCTGGCGAGAATATCACCACGCTTAGAGCCTCTGGTGGTGAGAGTGCAGCGGCATGAAAGCGGAAAAAGATAACGTAATAACGTCGGCCGACGTTGTTCGGGCATTCAAGGAAGCAGGCGGGCGGGGCGGACTGCCCGATGCAAGCGCTGTTGATGCCATCACCGAATACATTGATGAAAATGCTTGGAACGATAGAGCGATTTTAAAAACCCGCCGTGGTTTCCGAAGGAAATCTCCTTTGATGGACCCATTTTGGAAATCTCTGGCGGCGATACAGCGAACAGGGGCGCAGGTTCTTGAGTCTCAAACTCACATAAGGGAGAGGTATCGGAAAGCACTCGGTGGGCAGTGTCCCGATTTGGATATGGCCGAATACGACAACAGGATCGAGAAAATCGACAGGTTGTTAATGCTGGCGAAGGATTTAAGTATCTCGATGTTTCCATCCTACTATGGAAAACGTCATGAACGTTGGCACGATGTAGCCCTCGAAGTCGCGCCGCTGATACTCAATGCATATCGTGCGGCGGGCCGAAAGACCGTTGATTTCCAGACTACAACCTCGTGCGCTGTTTTCATGGTCCACTGGGTTCTGCAAAAATTCGGCCACGGTCCCGATTACGAAGCGATAGTTCAGGCGCTTAAGCGGGCAAAGTTCAGGACAACGTAAGGGCTCGGAGTTGTCCGGATCGGTGCCCGTCGATTTGAACCAAATGTGTGACCGCCACCTTTCATGGAGTCGCACGTGCAACCGCCATCTCCCGCCGCCCCTTCCCCTTGGGCATACCCGCCAAAAGACGCTTGCCGTCAAATTGGATGCGGTATGACGACCCTGTATCAGGAAATCGCCGCTGGCCGGATCGAAGCCCGGAAAATGGGGAAGAAAACCCTGATCCCCGCTGAATCGTTGCGCGCCTATCTGGAATCTCTCCCGAAGGCAAACCTGACCACCAATCAGCGCCGTCCGAACAAGAGCGCCGCGTAACAGAAACCCCGGCACCAGAGGCACCGGGGCGGATCAGGCAAGTATTCTTTCGGATAGCACGAAGAATATACCACCTGTCCGGCCCGTTCGCAATCTGGCGCCTTGTATAAGGCCAGAAAATTATGAACGCCGCTCGCTACGCGGACATGTCCGACCCGGACCGCAACCCGAATTTCCGCCGCCGTTGGCACGAACCCAACCGCCCCAACAAGCCCTTGGCCATGGACCGGCAGGCCGATTTGTTGCTGTCGGTTGGGCAGCATATCGCGGCGGAATGGCTGTCTCATGCCGCCGCCAAACTCCGGCGGGAGGGCGGTTAATGAGTGCCCTCTTGCAATCCAACCTGGATGACGTCGCCGCGCTACGCGCCCATCTTTGGGAGGCCGGATTTCGTCCGGTAGGTCTAAAAACCGGCGACAAAATGCCTTTGATCCGGGAATGGCAGGCTCGAGCGCGCCGGAGCCCTCCAGCCGATGCCGTGGACCCGCCCCGGTCTGGCCATCTCAATACCGGCATTTTGTGCGACGGGTTGCGTGTCGTTGATATAGACACCGACGATCCCGAAGCCGCGCGCCAGGTGCAGGCGCTGGCCTTGGCCATGCTTGGCGATACCGCCATCCGCACCAGGTCGAACTCGCCCCGCGCAGCGATGCTTTACCGCGCGGCGGAGGGCGAACCCGTCAAATGCGTGGTGTCCGGCGCGCTGGGTAAACTCGAGGTGCTTGGCCGTGGCCAGCAACTTCATGTGTTCGGGCACCACCCGAGCGGCGCCGATCTGATCTGGCATCCGGCTCCCCCCGGCGATATCCACAGGGATGGCCTGCCGGTCGTGACCAATGCGCAGATAGACGCGTTTCTGACCGCCGCCAGTCCGATGATTGGCGCCAACTCAACTCACGCTGCCCTTCCGAGGAAGGAGCGGACACAGCGGAACACATTCGGTCCGACCGGCGTTGACGCGCAGGACGTTGCCGCCGCGCTGGCCGCGATCCCCAACGATGGCCACGCCGACTGGGAACACTGGAACAATGTTGGAATGGCGGCGTTCGCGGCAACCGGAGGCAGCACGGCGGGCTTTGCGGCGTGGTGCGCGTGGTCAGAGCAACATCCGGCCCATGATGACAACGCGGCCCATGAGCGTTGGAAGCATTACCGTGTATCCCCTCCAACCAAGACCGGCGCCGGAAAGCTATTCGGTATGGCGCGTGCGGCCCGGCCGGGATGGACGAAGCCCACCACGCTAACCTCTGCCGCACCACGCGCGCCGGTCATGAGCATCCTCGCCCGATCCGCGTGTTCCGCCCCTGTGCTGCCGCTTGAGGTGTTTGGACCGTTCTGGGCGGATTGGATCGTTCGCGCGGCCCAGGGCGCCAACGCGCCGCCGGATTACATCGCACTGCCGTTGCTGGCAGGGGCGTCGTCTCTCCTGGGCAACGCGCGGTGGATTACCGCGTGGACCGGATGGTCCGAGCCGCCCATTCTCTGGTGTGCGAGTGTAGGGAACCCGTCCTCGGGGAAATCCTCCGGCGCTTCGCCCGTGACCCGCGACATTCTCGGCATCGTTGAGAAATATCTGGCCAGGGATTATCCCAAGGCACTCGAGGAATGGGAGACGGTCGCCAGCATCGCCAAAGCGGTCCTGAAACAATGGGAAAAGGACACGGCGGCGGCGGTCAAAAATAAAAAGCCGATCCCCGATAAGCCCCGCGAGGCGATGATTCCGCCAAAACCAATACGGCCCCGCGCGCGTGTTGGCGACGTGACCGTGGAGAAGTTGGCGCTGATTCTGGATCAACTCCCCAAGGGTGTTCTTCATGTCCGGGATGAATTGGCAGCGTGGCTTTTGAACTTATCCAGATATGCGAACGGTGGAACTGATCGCCCATTCTGGCTTGAAAGTTACGTGGGTGGTCCGATGCAGGTTGACCGCGTGAAGAACCCTGACCCGGTTTTCATTCCCCGGCTGTCTGTGGCGACGTTCGGAACAATCCAACCGGATCGCCTGGGCGACGTGCTCCATGGTGCGGATGACGGTCTGTCCTCCCGATTTCTATGGGCATGGCCCGAGTCTATTCCGTTCTCCCGCCCCGCCAGCGCGGCGGACATCGAGGGCGCCGCGATCCGGCTACAGGCCTTGGCTGGGCTGTCTATGCCGGACGGCGGCGACGGTAGCCCGAAGCCGTTCTTTGTTCGTCTGGAAGACCCCGCCGCCCTATTGTTGAGTGATTTCGCCAGCGACATGCAAAACCGCGAAGCGACGGCACACGGGTTGCTGAAATCGTCCTTGGGGAAGGCCCGGGGACAAGCGCTTCGGCTGGCGATTGTTCTTGAATATCTGTGGTGGTGTGGCGACGGGACAAGCAGTGCGATGCCCGGCATCGGCACGATCAGGCCGGAACCTTCTTCCATAAGTCTACGCGCGACGCAGGCCGCGACGGGGTTGATGGACGGATACTTTCTGCCCATGGCCCGGCGCGTGCTTGGCGACGCCGCGATCCCCGAGGACGAACGTAACGCGCGGACGCTGGCGGCATGGATCGTCGAGACAAAGCCGGAGCGGGTGAATGTTTCGTCCGTCCGCGACGGCGCGCGATTGCCGGGGTTGCGTGAAAGCGACCCGGTGAAGGCCGCGTGCCGCTTCCTGACCGAAGCGGGTTGGTTGAGCGAAGACCCCGGAACCGGTGGCCCAGGGCGGCCGCGTGGCGATTACATCGTGGACCCGCGCGTCTGGGATGCGCCAGGGTGAGCCGCTACTTGTCAATGTTCCTGGAGGGTACCGCTAAAGCGTGTTCTTTAGGACGGCCCGTTCCGAATAAGTCGGAAAAGGCGAAAATCCCCTGTCCGCGATTGGCCACAATGACCCATTCGCCCCCCCATAGCGGATTTTCGCCTTTTTCGCCTTTTCCGGGAAGGCATACAGAGAAAAACGCGCCTTCTGAGCCTCTTGGAAATGTCTCAGCAAACGACGTGTTCCGATCCGAGGCGGGCCGGCACCGGACCGATATTGCCAGCGTGTTGGCTTTACCGGTTGACCTGGGAGAACTACCGACCCGCCCCTGTTCGGGGTGCGGACGCGGATTGTGGTGGCGGGTATCGACGATTGAGCCGGGTGGCCCTGGTCCCTGGTGCTGTATGCGGTGCGTCGCGCCTTCTCCGGAGGACTGGATTGACGGTTGCGCGGTGCCAATTGGAAAAACGAAAGAGGTTTGAACATGGAAGCCGAAAACGACGTTGCGGACGTGACCCCGGAACAAGCTGAGGCAAACTTGGCAAGGATGGAG
>JAYUEJ010000301.1:0-5868 GCA_043739265.1 Rhodopila sp.
GCGCCAGGCGCAGTTTGTCGGCATTCAGATCGACCGCGACGATGCGTTCGGCGCCGGCGACGACCCCACCCAGCAGCGCGTTCATACCGACGCCGCCCAGGCCGACCACCGCCATCTGGCCGCCGGGAGGAACCTTCGCGGTGTTCAGCACGGCGCCGACGCCGGTAACGACGGCACAGCCGAAGATGGTGGCGTCCTCCAGCGGCACGTCCTTGGGGATTTTTATCAAGGCGTTCTGCGATACCACCGCATACTGCGCGAACACCGAAAGCCCGCTGTAGTGGTAGATCGGCTCCCCGTTCAGGGACAGGCGGCGGGCGCCGGAGATCAGCGTGCCGTTGGTGCGGGATGTGTTGGAGCTTTGGCACAAATTCGGCCGCCCGCCGTTGCAGTACCGGCACTCGTTGCAGCTTGTGACAAAGACGCTGATGACGTGGTCGCCGGCTTTCAGGCTGGTGACGCCGGGGCCGACGTCCTCCACGATGCCGGCGGCTTCGTGGCCGGGGATCGTGGGCAGCTTGCGCGGCCGCAGATTTTCGATGGTGGACAAATCGGAGTGGCACAGGCCGGCGCCGACGATCTTATACAGAACCTCACCCGGACCGGGCGGGTCGAGATCGACGGTTTCGATCGTCATCGGTTTGCTGGTGGCATACGGGCGGGGTCTGCCCTGTTCGCGCAGCACGGCGGCTTTCATCTGCATGGTCGGTGTCCTTGGCGTGGTGACGTCATTGTGCCTGTCCCGGACGGTTCGGCAAGGCGGTCGTGCATGCTGGCCGGCAAGGGCCATACTCCGGCTCAGGCACGCCGCAATTCCGCGCTTTCGATGAAGCGCACGCCAACCCCGGTCAAGCGCTCGCGTGCGGCCTCTATCGTGGTGCGGCCGTCTGGCGTCGGCAGGCCGATCCCGCGGCACGCATCCTCGATCACCGTAACGGCAAATCCCAGCCGAACCGCGTCCTCGGCCGACCATGCGACGCAGAAATCCGTCGCGAGGCCGCACAGGAAGAGTCGCCGGAATCCCCGCTGCCGCAGCCATCCCTCCAGGCCGGTCGGCGTCGTCCGGTCGTTCTCAAAAAACGCCGAGTAGCTGTCCAGGGTCGGGCGAAACCCCTTGCGGATGATCGCCTCGATCCTGGTTTGGTCGATCGCGGGATGGATTGCCGCCGACGGCGTTCCGGCGATGGCGTGATCGGGCCAGAGCACCTGACTGCCATAGGGCATCTCGATCGTCTCGTAAGGCAGACGGCCGGGATGCGCGCTCGCGAAGGACGCGTGGTGCGCCGGATGCCAGTCCTGGCTCGCGAAAACGTGATCGAACAGACCGAGCAGTCGGTTAATGACCGGAATGATGGCGTCGCCGTCGGCAACCGCCAGTTCACCCCCCGGCATGAAGGTTGGCTGAACGTCAATAAGCCCCAGACTATCGCCGTGAGGGTCGATTTGCATCCGCACTCTCTCTTTCCAGACCGCCTCGGTCCAGTTAGTTTCGGCCCATCGGATGAAATCAACAATGCCATCAGGAGCAAATTCTATGCTGCGTTTCCCGCTCACCGCGATGGCCATGCTGGCCGCTTTGTCGGTAACCCCGGCCCATGCGGTGACTTTCCGTTGGGCCAACGACGGCGACGTGAACGCGATGGACCCGGCGACCCGGCAAGAGACGGTGCAGCTCAGTTTTCTGGCGAACATCTACGAACCGCTGGTTCGCCGCAATCGCGACCTGGGGTTGGAACCGGCACTGGCAACGTCGTGGGAGCAGACCTCCCCCACCGTGTGGCGCTTCCACCTGCGCCCGGGCGTGAAGTGGCAGGATGGCTCCCCGTTCACCGCTGACGATGTGGTGTTCACCTTGAAGCGTATTCAGGCGCCGAATTCGTCCATGCGCGCATCGATGGCGCCGGTGAAGGAAGCCCGCAAGATCGACGACCTGACCGTCGATTTCGAAACCAACACCCCCGACCCGATCTTGCTGCAAGAGCAGACCAACCTGCTGATCATGTCAAAAGCCTGGTGCGAGGCCCATAACGCCACCGAACCGGTGACGATCGGCAAGGAAGATAATTACGCGCTGCACTACGCGATGGGGACCGGTCCGTTCAGCCTGGTATCGCGGGAGCCGGATCGTAAGACGGTTCTTGAAAAGAACAATCTGTGGTGGGACAAACCGGAGCATAATGTGGATCGCGTGGAGTTCAACGTGATCTCCTCGGCACCCACCCGCGTCGCCGCCTTGCTGTCCGGCGAAGTCGATATGATCTACAGCGTGCCGCCGCAGGATATCGCCCGCATCAAGCAGACCGAGGGCCTGAAGCTGATGCAAACGCCGGAACTGCGCACGATCTACCTGGGTTTTAACCAGTCCCGTAACGAACTCGCCAGCTCCGACATCAAGGGCAAAAATCCGTTTCGCGATGTGAAGGTGCGGCAAGCGGTCGCGCTGGCGATCGATGAACCGGCCATCGCCAGCCGCGTGATGCTGGGCCTGGGCCATCCGACGGCGGAAATGTGGGGGCCGGGAGTCAACGGTTACAATGCGGCTCTCGATCTGCGTCCAAAGCCCGACGCGGTCAAGGCCAGGCAGTTGCTGACCGAGGCCGGCTATCCCGAGGGCTTCCGCGTCGTCCTGGATTGTCCGAACGACCGCTATGTGATGGACGAACAGATTTGCACGGCAGTGGTGCCGATGCTCGCCCGGATCGGCATCAAAGTCGATCTCCACACGCAAACCAAAACGAAATTTTTCAGTCAGATTCTCTCCCCAAATTACGATACCGATTTCTGGATGCTCGGTTGGACCCCGGCAACCTATGACGCGCATAACGTGCTTTACACCCTGCTGGGAACCCGCGACGGCAAGCGGGGAGAGGTTAACGTCGGCGGTTATTCTAATCCGGCGCTGGATGATCTGATCGAAAAAATCGGCGTCGAAACTGACGTGGCAAAGCGGACGGCAATGATCGATCAGTCGATCGAGATCGTGCAAAAGGATCAGGCGACGCTGCCGCTGCACCAGCAGGTCATCGTGTGGGCGACGAAAAGCAATATCGAGGTGGCTCAGTTGGCGGATAATTTCTTTCCGTATCGCTTTGTCAGGGTGAAGTAATTCTATCCAGCAGTTCTCATTTTGGGCGGCCTGACCTGCCCCTGTCCGTCATGGCCGGCACAAGGCCCTGCCATGAAGATCGGGCGACGGCGTCAGATGAAAATGAGAACTGCTGGAGGCAGTCTGATTGCCGTCGATTCCGCAGGGTCGTTTCTTATTCGTCGCGGCCAGCCAAGACGGACAGGCAATGGTCTGTCCTGGCCACGCGGGAAACGATCAGACCGTCTCAACCGTCACCGGGAACAATGCGTCCGCATCGTCAACATGCAGCAGATGGTAAACGTTGAACCGGTAAGCCGGCCCCAGCGAAACCTCCGGCGGAGTAAACGGAAACGCAATATTGCCGGCGGTGGATAAACGTCCCGGATATCCAAAATGCAGCAGGAACTGCTTGCACGTCCGCACAACTTCCGACGCCCGCTCACGAGTCGGCGCGATGCACTCGCCCATGATGAACACCTCGCCCGGCGGCGCTTCGTTCTCCGGCACCACCATCCGCACACCATCGATGCCATAGACGCGGAACCGCAACGTATAATCCATCGGCTGCTCCTCGCAGACCAGACTTTCCACCAGTTCGGCAACCTTCGGCAGCAACGCCTTACACTGCGCAATGAACCGAGGATCCGCCGATCCACACAGCAACACCGCCCGCTCCCCGATTTTCCGAGCACCCTCCAGCTTGATGGTCGGTGCCGTGGTGTCCCGCCACGTCGCCCCGCTGACCCGGGCACGCCGGTCATCCACGGCATTGTAACAAGCGCGCGACAGATCCAGCGTGCCGTCCGGTTCCTGCATGGTAAACGGGTCGGACTGCTCATACAGGCTGTGCGCCGCGACCGAAGTCGGGGTCGCGCGGCGATCCGGATTCATACTTTCCAGAACGAAACCATCGTGGTCGAGTTCCGCCAGGATCGGGTCGCGTCCACCTGGAACGCAGCACAGGGAACCACACTCGATGATCTTGGCCATGTGCATCGCCAGCCCCACCGGAAACCCCAAAACCGCCGGCAGCGACGCGAATATAGCGGTATCGCATGCGCGTCCCGCGACGATCACATCGACATCGGCTTCAAGCGCGGTTCGAAACGGTCCCATACCCATCTGACCGACGATATGCGCGGCTTCGGTAACGTCTTCTTCCGTCAGCGCCGGCATGCTGTCGAAACTGGTCACTTTACCGGAACGAACCGCGTCCAGCAGCAGCGGGCGGGGAATGTCCGCCCGCATCACCGCCATACGGAACCGCAGCCCATCGACACGGGCAATGTCGCGCAGCATGGCCAAAGTCGCGTCCAAATGCGGCCCCGCGCCGGCCGATCCAGCCGTTCCGATGACCAACGGCACGTCCAGGCTTCGTGCCGCGAGCAGCACACGGCGCAGGTCCCGGCGCGTGGCCTCGGGAGATGTCGCCATCTCGCCTTTGCCCAAATAGGTCGGGCCGATATCGATCGATCCCATGTCGCAACCGATCAGGTCGGGGCGGCGTTCGATACCTGCCTTGAACGATGCCGCCGGGATGCCGTAACCAAGCTGCCCGGACGCACCAAGCAGACGGATGGGCCGAGGCGATCGGCGGAATTCGGCGATAATACGACCGGAGGCGCTCATGGTCTTTGCTCCTTCATGGCCGCACTCATATCTCGACCCCCAGCAGTGGTGCATGTTGTTGCGCACCATAAACATCCAGATCGCCCGGATCGCCGGCCATGATGGCGCGGGCCATGACGATCTTGATCGCCCGCCCCACCGGATACGGAATAATCGTCACCTGGTCGGCCGGCACGCGATACAGCCGGCCGATGTTTTCCGCCCCCAGCGCCGGCGATTGCGCGACACGCTGATAATCCGCGTCCGAACCGAATATGATGTCCAGGGTTAGCCGCCGCGGCCCCGCGTTCTTGCTCCGGATGACCTGCGCGATGTCAGAAAGTTTCATGGCTTGTGCAACTCCGCCGCGGGCCGCGTCACCGTGCGAACCCCGTTTTTGAACGCAACCAAAGCGCCGCGCACCTCGGCGATCGCTTCTTCCGGCGTCACCGCGTCGAACACCACGATATCCGCCGGATTGCCAACCACGATGCCATAGTCGGACAAGTTCATCAATCGAGCGGAACGATCCGTCAGCATGGAGAAGCATGCGCGCAACCGGTGTGGCTCGCCAATCTGACAGACATTCGCCTGCAGATTGGCAATCCGGATCAGGTTGCCATCACCCAGCGGCGTGAACGGATTCAGAATGTTATTGGACGAGATCGAACAGTTCACCCCGTTCTCCACCAGCATGTTCGCGTCCGCGACACCGCGGCGGACGCTGTGGTCCTGGTCGCGGCCCATCATATACAGGTCGGTCGCCGGCAGCACCGTCACCGCCACGCCGGCATCGGCGATTTCGGCCGCCAGCGCCCGCAAATCCCCGGGCGGCAGCGTCGAGTATTTACAGCCATGCCCAACCGCGACCCGTCCGCCCAGGCCATATTTCTTCGTCAATGCGCAAACCAGATGAATATCCATGTCCGCCGAACTGTTGCCGGAGTCCAGATGCATGTCGATATCCACATCGTATTCCAAAGCCAGCGCGAAAATGCGATGGATCTGGCCGCTCTTGTCGGGATCGTAATTGGGCGCCGCGCCGATCACCCGCGCACCGCGTTTCAACGCCTGCACCAGCAATGCATCGGACCGGGGATTATTTGTCAGCCCCTCCTGCGGGAACACGCACAGTTCGATCTCGATCGCCCAGGCATAATCGCGCCGAAGCT
>JAYUEJ010000302.1:0-5865 GCA_043739265.1 Rhodopila sp.
GGGCACCGTGGTGCTGGCCACCAGCACCTACGACTGGGACCCGGAACTGGTGCAGGAGCTTGTCGGCCTGGGTCCGGAGGACTTTGGCAGCGCCGCGCCCCGCAGCGTCAAGGGCGATGGCATCCGGCTGGTGCGTGCAATCGGCGGAGCGGTGGTCAAGCTGCCTGCCACCTGTATCCCCATGCTGCCCGGATGGAAGACCGATACCGGTGTCGGTTATACCTACGGGCCCGACTACGCCATGCCACACGCGATCATCGTGGACAAAACCGGCCAGCGTTACTGCGACGACTCCTACTGGGTCGACATCGTCGCCAAGACCATGAAGCCCGACGACCAGCACCTGCCGTTCTACCTGATCTTCGACGAGCAACACCACCGCAAGTACGGATTGGGCGCCACGCTGCCCGGCGGGCAATACCCTGAAGGCATGGTGACCTCGGCTGCCACGTTGCGAGAGCTTGGCGCCAAACTGGGGATCGACGGTGCGCAGCTGGAAAAGACAGCGGCGCGTTTCAGCGAAAACGCCTTGCAGGGCAAGGACCCGGATTTCGGTCGTGGCACGAAGGACTACGTCCGGCGTTTCGCGGGCGATCCGAGTCACAAGCCGAACCCGGTGTTGGGTGCCGTCGACACCGCGCCCTTCTTCGGTTTTCGCCTGCGCTTCATCGGCACCGGTATTGGATCGAGCGGCATACACATCGACGGCGACGGCCATGTGCTCGACACCCAGGGCCGGACTATTCCCGGCCTGTATGCGGTGGGTTCCTGCGCCGCCTATACCACCATGGGCACGGGCTACAACAGCGGCTTCGCCTTGGGCCGCGGCTTGACCCTGGCGTACCAGGTGAGCCAGGAAATCGCGGGTCTTGCGGTGCCGCGCTGAGAGACGCAAGCGCTCGAAGGCGATCAGCCCTGCCGTAGTTGTATAAGCGGGCTCTACAGCGTGTATTCGGCCTTGAAGTCCAAGGTATCGCGCGTCCGGCACGCCGGTCGCGGCCAAGCCGGAGCACGGGCTGAGCGCGCCAGGCTTCATGGATTCGGAGGTGAGGTCGCGAGCAGCGCCACCAGCACTTCCGTGCCGGTGTTCTCGATGCCATGTTCACTCCACGACGCCAAATAAATGAAGTGGCCCGCACCGATATCCTGCCGGCCTTCGCGGGACATCAGCACGCCGGTTCCTGAAAGAATGCAGTAGGTTTCCTCGGCCTCATGGTTATGCAGGTCGAGCTTGGCGTGCGGAGGCACATACAGCATGGCGATGCTATGGTTTTTGGAGCGCGACTTGGGATTGGTGGGGTGGACCACCCTGATCCCGCAGGTTGGCTCGGTTCCCGCGCCGTAAATTACCGGCAGCCCGTCCTGCACGGTCAGGACCGCGGGCAGAGGCGTGATTTCGGGCTTTGGAATCGTCGGTGCCGGATTCCCGTGGTCGGTCAGGGTGCGATAGTCGCTCATGGTGTGTTTCCTTTGTGGTGGTGCGTCAAGGTGCCAGGGAGGGTGATGGGGGACAGCAATCAACGCAGGCTGCCGCCGGCATTCAGGCTGAGATTGCCGCCGTCTACGGGGAGCAGGACTCCGGTGATCATCGAGGCGGCATCGCTGGCGAGGAAATGAACCGCGGCGGCAATATCCTCCGGCTCCGCCAACCGCCCGAGCGGGATGCCGCGCAACATGCGCGCAAGCGTCTCCTTGCCCTGCGGTCCTGGCCCGTCCACGAAGAGGCGGAAGTTTGGCGTGTTCACCTGGCATGGCTGGATCGCGTTGACCCGGATGCCCGCACCCGCCCATTCCACCGCCAGCTCGCGTGTCATCTGGTTGACGCCCGCCTTGGCGACGCTGTAGCTGACATTGCCCCGGCCGAGGGCAGAACTGCCGGCGATCGAACTGATGTTGACGATGGATCCGCCCCGTCCGGCGGCGATCAGATGGCGTGCCAGCGCGCGCGCCATCATGAAGCTGCCGGTAAGGTCGATATCCATCACGCGTTGCCATTCGGCCAGTTCCACCTTTTCCGGAAGAGTATGGCTGCCGATGCCGGCGTTGTTGACGAGGATCGTGACAAGGCCGACTTCCTTGAACGCGCGCGCGACCAGCGCGTCCACGGTAGCTTCATCGGCAATGTCGCCGGCCCAGCCGATGGCGCGTGTTCCGGCACCGGTCAGCGTCTGCACTGCCGCCGCCAGTTCGGCGCCATCTACATCGATGATGACAACGGTTGCGCCGTGGGCCCCGAGGTACCGCGCAACTGCGAGGCCGATGCCGGCCGCGCCACCGGTGACGAGGGCGATCCGGCCGGTGAGGTCATGGAGCGAGGTGATGTGGTGGGCGGAGTTCACGGTGGTGGGTCCTTCAGGTTGGACGACGGTCCATGGGTGGTGGGTGGCGAGGCCGCAGGCCGGTGGGGTGTGCGGCCCGGGATCGAAGCGATCAGTGCCTGGGTATAGGCGTGTTGCGGCCGGTCGAACACTTCCAGCGTGTTGCCTGACTCGACGAATTCACCGTCGCGCATCACGTAGACGCGTTTGGCCAGGTAACGGATGACGGCAAGGTCGTGCGAGATCAGTACGATGGACAAGTCCTGGCTGACCAGTCCGTTGAACAGGTTAAGAAGCTGCGCCTGGGCGCTCTGGTCGATCGCCGAGGTCGGCTCGTCCGCGACCAGCACCGAGGGCCTGGCCGACAGCGCGCGGGCGATGCTGACGCGCTGGCGCTGGCCGCCGGAAAGCTGGCGCGGCTTTTTCACCGCGTCCTGCGCACTGATTCCCATCGTGCCAAGCAGTTGCAGCGATCGCTTCCTGGCCTGCGCTGGCGTGCATTGGTCAAAGAAGCGACAGGCCTCGGCGACCGCGGCAAGGGCCGTCATGCGCGGATTGAGGCTGCCATAAGGGTCCTGGAAGACCATCTGCACCTGGCGGCGCAAATCGCCGGGATAGGCCTGCCCGTGCTCGTAGACTGGCCGCCCGCGAAACAGCAAGGCGCCCGTGTCGGGGGGGTGTAAACCGGCCAGCACCCGCGCCAGGGTGGACTTGCCGCTGCCGGATTCACCCACGATGCCGATGGCCTCCCCGTGGCCGAGCGTGAGCGCCACGTCGCGGACCGCCGCGACACGCTGGGCGCCAATGCCGAAAGTCACTGAAAGTCCGTCCGCGCGCAGCAGGGCTTCGCTCATATTGCACCCGCCATCAGGTCCGGATGCAGGCATGCGGTACGGTGGCCCATGTCGGGGCCGGCAAGCGTCGGGTGGGGCCCGGTTCGGCAATCCGGCTGCACGATGTCGCAACGTTCGGCGAAGCGGCAGCCCGGCCGCCACGATCCAACCGAGGGCGGCTGGCCCTTGATCGTCACCAGCGTGCTGCCCGGTGCGGCGAGCTCGATACGGGAGCGGTTAAGCGCGGCTGTATAGGGATGGCGCGGAGCCGCGACCGCTGCGACGGGACCGCTCTCGACGCAGGTGCCGGCGTGCATCACCACGATCCGGTCGCAGACCTCGTCTACCAGCGCCAGATCGTGCGATACCAGAATGATGGCGGTTCCCATCTTCGCGCGGATGTCGCGCAGCAGCTTCATGATGCCGGACTGCACGGTCACGTCGAGACCCGTTGTCGGCTCGTCGGCGACCAGCAATTCGGGATTTGACGCAATCGCGCAGGCGATCATCACGCGCTGGCGCATACCGCCCGAGAGCTGGTTGGGGTATTGCTTCATGACAATTTCGGGCCGGCGTATCTGCGTCACTTCGAGCAGTTCCAGCGAGCGCGCGGTGACGTTTCCCCGATGGCCGCCGGGCCCCTGTCGGATCGCCTCGCCGAGCTGGGCTCCGACGGTCATCACCGGGTTGGGCCCGGCCAGCGCACTCTGCGGGACGTAACCCACGCGGCGCCCGCGCACGCCGCGCCAGGTTCGCTCGTCGGCCTGCGCGAGGTCAAGGCCGTCGAGCAGGATGCTGCCCGCCATGACCACGGCGCCGCGCCTGCGCAAGGTGCCGATGAGGCCGCGGCACAACATGGTCTTGCCGGAACCGGATTCTCCGATCAGGCCCAGCAACTCGCCGCGCCGCAGCGTGAGGCAGGCGTTGTCCACCACCACCAGCGGTGCCCCGCTGCCGCGGGTAATGCCGATCCTGAGGTCGCGGATGTCGAGCAGCGCGCTCATGAGAAACCTCCATGCCGCGCATTGCGGTGCTTCGCCCTTGGGAGCGGCGCGGCGGCGCTCATTCCCCCGGGCCTCGCTCGCGCCGCGACAGGCCTTCGGTGATGAAGGAAAGCGATATACCGGCCCAGCACAGTGCAAGGCCGGGAAAGATCGTCATCCACCAGGCGTTCTGCACGAACGGCCGGCCCTCGCTCATCATCACGCCCCACTCGGCGGTTGGCGGCGTTGCACCCAGCGACAGGAACGAAAGCCCGGAGATCAGCATGATCACCAGAATGAAATCGCTCAGCGCATAAGCGATGGTCTCAGAGGACACGTTGGGGACGAAATGCCGCAGCAGGATCCGCCAGCGCGGGTATCCGAGCAGGCGTGTGGCCTCGATATAACCTAGCTGACTGACGATCATTGCCCGCGTGCGGGCGATCCGGGCATAACGTGCCCAGTTGGTCATCGCCAGAACGATCAGTACGCTGCTCAGGCCCGGGCCGAACAGCGCGATCAGCGCTATCGCGAGCACCAGCAGGGGCAGCGCGTTGATGGCATCGATGAGCGACCCCGTGATGGCGACAATCAGCCGGTTGCGTGCGATGCTCAACAAGATACCGACGACGGTGCCGATGATGAGCGAGAGCGACACTCCAAGGAAAGCCACCCCGAGGTCGCGGTAGACCGCGGAGAAGACACGGGTAAAGACGTCGCGCCCGAGTTGGTCGGTACCGAAAAGGTAGGTCGCCGAGGGCGGCTGGAACGGGATCGCGATCAGCTCGTTCGGAGGGTACTTGCTGAACAGCGGCACAAGCAGGCCGGCGGCGAGCATTGCAATCAGCATGGCAGTGCCCACGACGATGCCGGTGCGCCCTTCCGGATGGCCGTCGGCGTTGTCAGAAGGCTCGGCGGTGCTCATTGACGAACCTTCGTGCTGCGCACTGCGGTATTCGCCCTAGGGAGCGGCCCGGCGGTGCTCATGACAACCCGACGCGCGGATCGAGCCAGTTCGCCAGCAGATCGCCGATGAGACTGACGGCGACGACGAGCAGCCCGAATACCAATACGATGCCCTGCACGAGCGGATAGTCGCGCCCGATGACGGCGCCGACCAGGCTGCGTCCGATGCCGGGCAGGGAGAAGATGGTTTCGATGATGACGGTCGAACCGACCATTACGCCCACCATGTAGCTCAGCAATACGATGGTGGGTGCGAGCGAAGGTTTGAGTAGATAGAACCACGCGTAACGCAGGCGCGAGACCCCGCGGATGACGCCGGTCTCGACGAACTCCTCGCCCATTGTCTGGATGATCGAACTGTGCAGCACGCGCGACAGAACGGGCACGAGTTGGGTGCAGATCACGAGTGCGGGCAACCACAGGTAGTAGAGGTTCCCAGGAAAGCCAGGCGCGTATCCGATGATCGGTGCGATGCCGTAATGCAGTCCGAATACGATCAGCGCGATCAGGGCGGTAAAGAAGGCCGGGATGGCCAGCAGAACCGACGTCGAGGCACGGAAGATGTAAGGCACGACCGCGCGCCGGGTCATCGCCACCGCGAGGGCGAGCGGGATTGCCATCGCCAATGCCAAAACGACCGTCACGCAAATGATCCAGAGCGTGACCGGCAGGGACGCCAGGATGACGTCCATCACGTCCCGTTTTGTTTCGATCGAAGTACCCAGCCGCCCATGCAGCAGGCCCCAGGCATATTCGGCAAATTGG
>JAYUEJ010000303.1:0-1920 GCA_043739265.1 Rhodopila sp.
GGCCTTCGTTTACTGGCTCGAACCGCGCCAGTCGCACTGCGGTATGCCCGCGGCTCGGTCGCAGGCTGGGCATCACCAACAGACAGTCATCGTGCGGTGTGCGGATCTGGATATCGCCGTCGGTTGCTATCAACGTATCGCGATGGGGAATGATATCGCCGCCGCGATAGCTTTGCAGGAAACTGAAGCTGGAGGTCATCGCCGTCACCGCGGTTGTCACTGTCGCCACGCGTATCCCGATTGGTGGCGGTGCGGGTGGCAGCGGCGCATCCGGCCCGACCATGTCCAGGTGACGCAGCAGGCCGGCCACGCTCGCTTGCATGGTATCGACCGTCTCCTGCTCCCAATGCTGGCCGGCCTCTACCAGGCAGGCGGCAAAGCGGTTTTCGGTGCTGGAAAATCGCTTATAGTCGATCAGCCGCCTGCCGTTCGCGTGGCCCTGATCCGCGACCGCCAACGGCGGCGTGCCGATCGCCCTGGCCAGCGCCCGTCCTTTGGCCGGCGCTCCGCTCAGGATCAGTGGCTCTGACGGCCACAGCATCGAATGCAGGTCCAGCAAGACATCGACCGTATCGATGAACGGCCGGAATTCCCGAGCGCGGTCGAGCTCGAGGGAGTGGCGGGGGCCGTCGAGAATTGATTCGTCCCAGACCCGGTTCATGTCCTCATCGAGGAAGCGCGATGCGGTCGGGCGCAGCGGATCAAAGCGCTCGAACGCCGCCAGGTTCAGGAAGCCGAACGACAGTTTTCCCCGGGTGGGTTTAAGGCCGGCCCGCAATAGCTGATCGAGTACAATGGCGCCTGCGAATTCGTTGCCATGCATTAACGACAGCAGCGCCACATGGGGACCGGGGTGATGCGACTCCAGGGTCGTTATGCCGGCGATGCCAGTGTTGCCAGCGATACCAGTGTTGCCAGCGATGCCAGTGTTGCCGGCCACCCACGGCGCGATGTCCGGCGGGCAGATGCGGACCTTGAAGTCCGGCAAGGGCCTGGCGGCGGTGAAGGGCGCCATGCCGATCAGACCAGCAGCCGGTCGGCGAGACGGCGGATGAATCGATCGCAGGACTGTAGTTCGGATTCCGCGATCCACTCGTCCGGCTGATGCGCCTGCGCGATATGGCCCGGGCCGCAGATGATGGTTGGGATGCCGGCTTTTTCGAAGAAGCCGCCTTCGGTGCCGTAACTGACCTTGCCGGCACTGTTGGACCCGGCGATCTGCTTCACGACCGTGGCCAGGGCATGATCGGCCGGCAGTGCCATACCGGGCATTTCAAGGGCGATTTCGTAGCTGAACCCGCATTCCGGATGCACCGCCTTCATCGCCGGCTCGATCGTTTCGGCGATCCAGGCTTGCAGCCGTTCGGCGTGCGCGTAAGGCGAATCGCCGGGGATGGGCCGCCATTCCATGGTGAAGGCGGCGTGTTCGGGAATGATGTTCAGGATCGTGCCACCCTGCACGGTGCCGACATGGACGGTGGTGTGGGGCGGGTCGAAGCCGTCCTCGAACGGACCTTCGACGGCCAGGCGGCGGGCCTCCCGGGCGACGCGGGCGATCGCCTCGGCGGCGGCCTGCACGGCGTTGACGCCCTTCGACGGCTCACTGGAATGGCCGGTCAGACCGCGCACGGTCACGTTCAGGTTGAGTTTACCTTTGTGCGCCAGGATCGGCTTCATGCCGGATGGTTCGCCGACCACGCACAGGCTGGGACGCAGACCGGATTCGTCCAGGTCCTGGATCAGGCGTTTGGCGCCGCCGCAGCCGACTTCCTCATCGTAGCTAATGAACAGGTGCAGCGGGCGGGCCAGCGTCAGGGCCTGGATATCCGGGACGGCGGACAGGCAGGCGGCGACGAAACCCTTCATGTCGCAGCTTCCGCGCGCGAACAGTTTGCCGTCATGCCGGCGCAGCGCGAAAGG
>JAYUEJ010000304.1:0-5847 GCA_043739265.1 Rhodopila sp.
GCCGGCAGGTCGCCCAGGAAATGCACCAGGATGCCGATCACCGGGATCCACGCCGTACGCTCCCAGTTGAACGACAGCGCCCGCGCCAGGCTGCCGAACGCGGCGGGATAGAGCGCGGGTTCGGGATACAGACGGTCCAAGGCCGGCAGGATAATGTTGGTGTCGCAGAAGATGTCCGCGCCGATCTGCAGAACTGGCGTGCGGCGATAACCGCCGGTCATCGGCACCAGCAACGGACGCGGCGGCGCGGGCGGGATATCAACCGAACCCCACGACAGTCCCTTGATACCCAGGGCAAGGCGGATTTTTTCAGAGAACGGCGACAAGCCGTAGTGGTGCAGGATCACCTGTGACATCCGTCTATCCTCCCGTTTTCGCCAGTACCCGCCGGCGGTTTCAGATCGTGGTGACGCCGAGCTGACGCAGCATGCCAAGGTTGTCGAGCATGGCCCAGTGTTCGATTAGCTTGCCGTCGCGGAACTGGAACAGGTCGAGCACGGCGATGTCGATCCTGCGTCCGGTGGCAGGGATGCCCATCAGCTCGCCGCCGTGCGTGCCGCGCACCCGTAGCCGCACCAGCACCTTCTCGCCCTCGGCGATCACATCATCGATCGGCAGCTCCAGATCGGGAATGCCCGGCAGCAGGGCGTCCGCGAGTTGCCTGACGCCTTCGGGTCCGACGACCTCGAACGGCAGTCCTGGATCGTGCCGCCGGAAATCCGCTGCGATATGGGCCCGCCACCAGGTCTCATCGGCCGCAAGGAAGGCGGTGAAGTAGTCGCGGGCCAACTGCTTGTTGGCCTCCGGTGTGGACATGCCTGTTCTCCGTCGATTGGTTTCGGACGCTAGACGTAGGGTTCGGTGGCGGCGAAACTGGCGCGTTGCGCGACCGACGCGCGCAAGGCGTCAAGCCTCGGCGTCGGCTCTACCCAAGGCTTATCCTTGAACCGCAGCCGCAGGTAATCGAGCGCAACGACCGCCGTGATGGTGGCGACGTTCGGCGTGCCGAAACCATAGGCCGGCGGATCGGCCTCAAGGCCGCGCAACCCGTTGACGATGGAGCGCCGGCGCCGCAGCCCGACGCGGGTCTCGTCCCAATTCGGGTCCATCTGCATCACCCCGGTGACGATGTTGGCCATCGCATCGATTATGCCCATGGCCCGCCCGGCCTGCGAGATCAGCAGATCGAGCGGCCCTTCCAGCAGCGAGGGTTCGGGCACCTTCTTTTCCAGCCAAAGCAGAATCAGCAGGCTTTCGGTGATCGGCAGGCCAGCGTCGGTCATCAGCGTCGGAACCCGCGCCGCGGGATTGAGGTCAAGCAGCGCCTGATCGTCGCTCCACGGATTGAGGAACTGCGTGGCCGACAGGTCGAAGCCCTTTTCCGACAGCGCGATGCGCGCGATGCGCGCGTAGGGCGAGGTGGTGTTGCTGAGAATTCTCATGGTGCGTTACCAGCCATTCACGCGAGGCAGCGTTCGAGGATCGCCTGCGCCTGCGACACCGTCATCTTGCGGGCGGAGGGGCAGGCGATGAGCGTGTGGTCGCCCGCGGTCGCCGGATCGAAATCCCGGGCGGCGATCCCCGCGTAAAGCCCGGGCACCGCGCGCACCGCCATCTCCCGCACGCGCGATGCCGGCAACTGCTCGGCCGTGAACCGGGTGGGAAAGCCGATATCGGCATACAGCGACCGAATGCTCTCGGCACAGGCCTCGATCATCGCGGTGCGCGTCAGGCCCGCGACCTCAATGCCGAGCGCCTCGGCCAGCGGCCTGACCTTGTTCGGCAGCACGGCAAGATTGAACGCGATGACATGCGGCAACAGGACACCGACGCCATACGCATGCGGCAGATCGAGATGGCCCTCCAGCGGCAACGACAGCGCATGACCATGGCCGAGCCGCGCGTTGCCGCAGGCGATGTTCGCCATGCAGGACGCAATCAGGTTCGCCTGCCGCGCGTCCGCGTCGTCCGAGTTGATCGACGCCCGCAGCGATCCGTATTGCTGCTGGATCGCACCAAGCGCGATCGCGTCGGTGAGCGGCGAGGCGATGGCGCTGAGATAGGCCTCGACGCCATGCGTCAGGGCGTCCACCGCGGGCAGCGCGGCGACGCGCATCGGCAGCGAGTCCAACGTCACGGGATCAAGGATCGCCGCGTCCGGAAAACTCAACGGGCCGCCGCCCAGCAGCTTGAGATGCCGTTCCTCATCCTTGACGATGGTCCATTGCGACACCTCGGACCCCGAACCCGCGGTCGTCGGCACCATGATCATCGGCAGGGCACGGCGGTCGAACTGGCCGACGCCGGTGCAGTCGCGCATTGGCTTGTTATTGGTCGCGACGATGGCGATGCCCTTGCCGGTGCACATCACCGAACCGCCGCCGATGCAGATCACGCCATCGATGCCGTCGCGCCGGACCCGCTTGCCCTGATCGTCGATGTGCGAACAGCGGGCGTCGATGCCGCATTCGTCGAAGCGAGACAGCGCGATCCCCGCTTTTTCGAGCGAGGCCAGTGCCGCGGCATGGAACGCCTGCGCCGAGATCACCGGGTCCGACACCACGAGCACGCGCGACATGTTCAGGTCGTGCGCGACGGATCCGATGGTGGCCAGCGATCCGGCGCCGGCAACGATGCGGGTCGGCATGAAAAAGGTCGTGATCATCGCATCGCGCCCTGATCGTGCTGGCTCTCTACCTCGCGTCCAGACGGTTGGAGGGCGCGGCGCAAGCTGATGGCGGCCTTGCAGATACCTGCCTTCGCTGAAGCTGCGACCTGGATGGTCTTGGCACATGCACCAACCACCGGCCAGCGGTCATCGATGAGTTTGCCCTGTGCGGCGTTGGGGGTGGGTTCCCGGTCGGGCGATTGCATATCTATGACGGTTCCTCCCGCAGTGTTTTGCGTTGCAGGTCTAGGCCTGCTTCGAGGTTGAACATCGCCGCGCCCCGCCGATCCTGCAAGGCCTCTTTTCCATTCGCCTGCACAGGCGGGCGCTGTGGGTAGCGGAAGCGTCCATCCGGGGGCTGGAAGAGCGCCCGATCGATGGACCCGGAACGCCACTTGACGCAGCGATGCCGTGTGCCCACGGTTGGACGGCCGACGCCTGTTTCGGGCGGGGTCCGAACGGCAGGGCGAGCTACCCGGACGGGGCGAAGCGGATTTCGGAGTGGCTGCATCCCACGTTGAAAAAGGTAGCCCATCACGATGTCACACGTCCTGTTCGAGAAGCGCGACGGCGTCGCCTACGTCACGCTGAACCGGCCGGAGAAGCACAACGCGTTCTCGCCCGAGATGATCGTCCGGCTGGTGGAGGTGTGGGCCGACATCGCCGCGGACCCGGCCGTTCGGGTTGTGCTTTTGACGGGCGCGGGGACGCAGGCGTTTTCCTCGGGCGGCGATCTGGGCACCACCATTCCGCTGATGATGCGCACGCGCCAGCCGCAGGGGGAGTGGGAGGAGCGGTTCGCCGCCGACCGCAAACAACTGTATGCCGCGATCCTGCGCAACGCGACTTTCTATAAGCCGGTGGTTGCCGCGATCAACGGGCACGCGCTGGCCGGCGGGGCCGAGATGATCCTGAGCACGGACCTGCGAGTCATGTCGGAGGATGCGACCATCGGCGTGACCGAAGTGCGCCGCGGCCTGATCGCGGGCGGCGGTTCGCTGGTCCGGCTGGCGCGCCAGGTGCCATGGGCGCTGGCCATGGAACTGGCATTGGTCGGCGAACCGATCACCGCACGGCAGGCGTTGGCCATCGGGCTGGTGAACCGCGTTGTGCCGGCCGGCGAGGTGTTGGCGACGGCCGAGGATCTGGTTCGGCGCATCAGCCTTGGCGCCCCGGTCGCTCTGGCCAAAACCAAGGAGGCGATGGTCCGGTCTAACGGCTTGCCGTTGGAGGAGGCGTTCGCGGTCGAGACGGAGTGCACGCGGGCGAACGCGAAGACCGAGGATGCGAGGGAGGGACCGCGGGCGTTTATGGAGAAGCGGCCGGCGGTGTTTACCGGGCGGTGATGGGGGTTTGGGAGTGGGCGATTGCGTTGAGGATGGCGACGCTGAACGGGGTCGATGCCGTGGCGTCCCTAGTGGCGTCGCAACAGGTGCATCACCCGCCCGAGTTGTGTTATCGTGCCGCTCGATAGGAGATAGGTTATGACTGCCTCCGTGACCAGGTCGATTTTCGAACCGGACGACGACGAAGACGCACAGCTCGACGCCGAGGCGTTGGCCGCGTATCGCGAGGGACGGTATGTCCCGCATGCCGAGGTGGCCGAGTGGCTGGACTCTTGGGGCACGCCCGATGAACGACCACGCCCCGAGCCGAAGCTGCGTTGAACGAAGTTGTCTGGACCGAGCCAGCGTTGGCGCACCTTGAAGCAATCCGGGCTTATATAGAACAGTTTAACCCAAGAGCCGCACGCACCGTCGCGGCCAGCCTGAAGGCCTCTGGCGACAGCCTGCGCGACTTTCCCTATCGGGGGCGACCGGTGCGAGGACCAGCGTTGCGGGAACTGATCAGCGTTTACCCCACCATCATCCGCTATCATATCGACGGCGATACAGTCGTTATCCTGCGTGTGCGTCACTCCTCGCGGCGACCGACGAAGCGGTAGCGGACTGCAACGAGACATAGCACATCCTCGCGTGGACCCGATCTTCCGAGCTACGGTTGCAGGGTTGTTTGCTCAACGGCGTCTCAAAAGCCGTGTCATGGGAATTTGTCCCGGTGTATGAGACATTTTTCATAACCCACTGGTCCCCGTACGCGACCGGTGCCGCTTTGGGCGACGCCGCCTTTCGCGGTTTGCGCCTGGATCCACCACGTTCATCATAGACCGCTCGGCGACATCCAGGGCCCGCGCGTCTGTGGTCGCCGCGCTGCGCGCTTCGGGCATGTCATCAAGCGGTGGCGGCAGGTTGGTGAGGGTATGAACGAGCTGGTTATACCGGTAGGTGGACCGATCGGCCGGATGCGGGGGAACGAAGGTCGCCATTTCGGCAACTGTATAGCAGTTTAGGAATTTTGTCAAGGCCTGTTGCGGCTGTTCGGCCCGGGTTACCGGGTGAGCAGTGGCTGGCGCCCGGTTTGCCGTTCGGTATCGCTGATGCACTGGAGACGACGCGTCCTGGGGGACGCTTCGCGACTGGCACCGGCGGGGGTCATGGCCGAACGACGATCCGCTTGAACGGCTGGTTGGAAGACAGTCCGCGGGAACGTTTGCCTCGCGGCCATGAACCTTGAGTATGAACCGCTGGACCAGTAAGGTAACGCCTTGTTCTTGACGGGTGAGTCATGCGCGATTTCGATCGGATCACTCTTCGTCCCGGCGCCATGGGCGGCAAGGCCTGCATCCGCGGCATGCGGGTTACGGTTGGCATGATCGTGGGCGAGGTTGGCGCGGAACGGAGCATTGACTCGCTGCTGGGCGATTATCCGTACCTGGAGCGGGAGGACATTCTTCAGGCACTGCGCTACGCTACCTGGTTGGCCGACGGGCGGGAATTCGAGTTGACCGGAGCGTGAAGCTGCTGATGGATTTGAATCTTTCGCTGCCTCCGGGTGGGTTTCCTCGGAGCGGCGGGAATAGAGGCGGCGCACTGGGGTTTCGTCGGCGAAGGCGACGGCGCGCTGGCCTCAAACCCAGCTCTTCAGCCCGCTCAGATTGTCCTCCATGTGGCGAACCATCTCGTCGTACGTGAGCACCAGAGCAGGCTGGCCTTCCACCTTGAGCGAAGCACGCCGGTGGGCAAACCGCTTCTCTTCCGTATCGTCCCGAAGGCTGTTGGTGCGTCCGCAGACCACCGCATAGGCACTGGTTGCGATCCTGCCGCCGAACCCCGCAACCA
>JAYUEJ010000305.1:0-1914 GCA_043739265.1 Rhodopila sp.
CCCAACGTGATGCCGGCGGAGATTGAAATCACCGGCACCATGCGCGCCTTCGACAAATCGGTGATGGCGATCATTGACCGCCGCCTGCCAGACTTGGCCACTGCGATGGCGATGGCGGTGGGCTGCACCGCCGAGGTCGACGTTCGCTGGGGCACCACGCCTTTGGTCAACGCGCCGGAACAGACCGATCAATGCGTTGCCGCTGCCACAGCCCTGGTCGGCGCCGGATCGGTGAACCCCAACGCAACGGCCAGCACCGGGGGCGAGGATTTCGCCTTCATGGTGGAGCAGCGCCCCGGCGCGATGATCATGATCGGCAATGGGGTGAACCCGGATGGCAGCACCCACCAGGTCCATACCCCGCACTATAATTTCAATGACGAGATCATCCCGCATGGCGTGGCGTTCTGGGCGCAGATCGTGCAGCAGGAACTCGCGTAGCAGGACTTGCTGACACCCTGGTGCCGGGACCAAGATGCTCCTTAACGGTCGCGATGACGGCCCGGAGGAACATGCCATGACAAGACTGAGCCGTCGCGCCTTGCTGCAAACCGCCGCCGCCGCGACCTTGCCGATGCCGGCCATCGGGCAGGACATGCGGGCGCGGACCTTGCGGATGATCCCGTCGGCGAATCTGTCGTTCATCGACCCGACCATCACCACGGCGGGGGTTTCGATCAATCACGGCTTTGCGGTGTTTGACTGCCTCTATGGGATCGACGCCCAGAACCGGCCCAAGCCGCAAATGGTCGAAGGCCACAGTATTTCCGATGACCGGAAAACCTGGACCTTCACCCTGCGCCCAGGTCTGAAATTCCACGATGGTGAACCAGTGCGCGGGCGCGACTGCATTGCCAGCATCAAGCGCTGGTCGGCGCGTGACAGTTTCGGCCAGGCGCTGGCGAGCTTCACGGATCGGATGGATGCGCCGGACGACCGGAGTTTCCGTATCATCCTCAAGCGCCCGATGGGGGTGGTGATCGAAGCCCTCGCCCATGCCGGACCGATCCCGCTGTTCATCATGCCGGAACGCTTCGCGGCCACCGACCCGTTCAAGCAGGTAACGGAGATGGTGGGCTCCGGCCCGTACAAGTTCCTCGCCAACGAATTCGTCTCCGGCAGCCGCGTCGCCTATGCGCGCAACGAGGCCTATGTGCCGCGCGACGAACCGGCGGAATGGCTCGCCGGCGGCAAGCGGGCCTATTTCGATCGGGTTGAGTGGAGTGTGGTGCCGGATCAGGCGACGGCGGCGGCCGCGCTGACCAAGGGGGAGGTTGATTGGTACGAGGTCGCACTCCTCGATCTGGTGCCGCAGCTCAGCAAAAACCCCAATCTGGTGGTGCGCGATTCAAGTCCGTTCGGACTCGAGTCAATCGCGCGCTTCAACTTCCTGCATCCGCCGTTCAACAATCCGGCGATCCGGCGCATCGTGCGCGATGCGGTGAACCAGATCGACTATATGCGGGCAATCCATGGCGACGATAACGGATTTACCGAATGCTATTCGATGTTCCTGTGCGGGCTGCCGGGCGTTACCGAATATGGTGCGGCGACCATGAAGGGGCCGAAGGACCTCGGCAAGCTGCGCGCCGATCTGAAGGCGGCGGGCTATGGCGGCGAAAAAGTCGTGATCATCAACCCCACCGATTACAGCTTCATTTCGAGCCAGGGCCAGATTACCGCGGATCTGCTGGGCAAAATCGGCTTCAATGTCGATCTCATCGATATGGATTTCGGCACCTTGCTGCAACGGCGCAATTCGAAGGCAACGCCAGACAAAGGCGGCTGGAGCATGTTCCATACCAGTGCGGCCGCCCTGACGGTTTCCAATCCGGCGGAGAATTACAACACGCGCGGACCGGAAACGGGCGGCTGGGCGGGGTGGTATGTCAGCCCGGAGGCTGAAAAGCACGC
>JAYUEJ010000306.1:0-5831 GCA_043739265.1 Rhodopila sp.
CGCGCGGCACTGACCACGGTTGGCGGCCTGATCGCGGTCGGGGCGAATTTTCTGTTATGGCCGAGCCGGGAGCCGGACCTGGTCGCGGCCGCGGTGAAAAACGCCATCGCCGCCCATGGCACCTATGCCGACGCCAACTTCTCCTCTCTTCTTGGCGAAACCACCGCCGCTCGGCTTGGTCAGGCCCGCCGCGGCGCCGGGGTTGCCAGCAATGCATTGGAGGCCCTGATCACCCGCGCGTTGCTGGAGCCTGGAAAGCGGCAGCACGACTCGTTGGAGGCCGCGATGGTGATCGATGCCGCCCTGCGCCGCTTTGCCGGGCGGCTGGCGACGCTGCTGCACGACCCAGCGGCGGTTGCTGGATTGCCCGCGGAGACGTTGCGGATTTGGCGCGATTGGATCGCCGGATCGTTGCGACTGCTGGGGTCCGGCGAGACAGAGCTGCCGCCGCGGCCTGGTGGGCTGGAAACCGACGCGCTGGCGAGGATCGCGCGGCAGATCGAGCTGATGTCGGGGGTGATCGGGCGGCTGGGGTAGTCAGGACAACCCGACGACCTGTGCCAATGCTTCAAGTTGTTCGACGTGACGGGATACGGGGTTCAGCAGCAAGTGGTTGGCCCCCATGCCGACCATTTCCTGCAGGCGTTCATGCACCTGTTCGGGCGTGCCGTGGATGCCTGATGCGTCGGTACCGGCCGGGTTGTGGTAAACCTCGGAATACCACCGATGCAGTTCGGCGCGGGCGATTTGCGGTTTTTCATCGACCGCGATGAAGATTCGTTTTGAGATCGGGAAGGTGTTCGGATCGCGGCCGGCTTTTTCAAGAGACTCGCGCAAGAGTGGGACGGCTTTGCGGAAATCGTCGGTGCTGGACCCGCCTGCCCCCATCCAGCCGTCGGCCAGGCCAGCCGCTCGGCGAATTGCGTTGGGATGGCCGACGCCCATCCAGATCGGCAACGGTTTCTGCACCGGGCGGACGCCGAGCCTGGCATCGTCCAGGTGGTAGAAGCGGCCGTGATGGGTGGTTTTCTCCTGGCTCCAGAGGGAGCGGATCAAGTCTATCTGTTCGCGTAGTCTTGCCACACGGCCTTCCTCGGGAACCTGAAACTCCGTGAAGTGAAACGGCCGGCCGATCCCGACACCCATGATCGCTCGGCCGTTGCTGATGGCGTCGAGGCTGGCCCACTGATGCGCGACCATTCTCGGGTCGTGGACTGGAAGAACGAGGACGGAGGCGCCCAGGCCGATGCGGCTGGTGACGGCGGCGGCGTAGGTGAGTACGACGATGGGATCGAAGGACATGACGTGGTCTAGCGTGTTCTCCGTCACCCACAGATCGCGAAAACCGAGTTTTTCCGCGCGGGTGGCGACGGTGTGGACGGTGTGCGTGCCGATGGTGTCGGGAGAACGGTGCGGCAGGGACATGCCGAACGGAATCAGGTCCTTCAATGCCATTTGCAGGGGTCCTAGATTTTTTCGATGATTTCCATTTGGGCGCCGTCGGTGGCGGCTACGAAAGCGACGCGGTTGCCTTTGTCGCCCTTCAGTTCCTCCAGCACCGCCACGCCGTTTTCGCGCAGCTTCGCCATGGTGGCGGGGTAATCGTCGGTCGTGACGGCCATGTGTTCGATGCCGTAATGTTGCTCGTGATTCTGTTCGGTGATGATGCCGGTGATGTTGAGCTGGGTACCGTGCAGATCGAGCTGCCAGCCGCGACCGACCATCTCGGCCTTCTTCGTGGCTCCGTAGTTGTCGATGTAATACTGGACGGTTTTCGCTACGTCGCGGGTCTTGATGTGGACGTGCTGGAAGGCGATGGTCATTGGCGTTTCCCCTGTTGGCTGGTGGTCCTGGTCGGAGGTTAGCACGCGGTTTCTGTCCGCGCACCAGATCGGCGGGGATCAGGAGCCAGTCGCCCTAAAGACGTCGTGAAGCGACCATTTTCCGAGTTTTTCCTTGACGCGAGCGATAGCGGGTCATATACGATCATCGCATAGCGCAGGCGGAGAGTACGCACGTCTCGCGCAAGCTACTAATGAGGGCGCCTGCGGGCGCCCTTTGTCATTTAGGGACATAGGATGGAACGTGCAGCGGTCTTCGTCGACGCAGGATACGTCTTTGCACAGGGTTCTGTCCTGGTCACCGGCACCAAGCAGGGGCGAGAGTTTCTCACGCTCGACATTCCAACCCTAACCGCATCTCTGCGTGGCGTGACGACCTTACAGACGAACCTGCCGCTGCTCCGCATTTATTGGTATGATGCAATGCGCCTCGGGCGCCCTACAGCCGAACAAACTGCTCTGGCCGATTCCCCCGATATTAAGATTCGGCTTGGGCAGGTGAATGCGGCGGGCGAACAAAAAGGCGTTGATGCTCTCATTATTACGGATATGGCCGAATTGGCACGAAATCGGGCGATGGCCGATGCTGTGCTGGTGTCGGGTGACGAAGACGTTCGTGTTGGCGTCGTTCTGGCACAGCAATTCGGTGTCAGGGTCCACCTTATCGGAATTCATCCAGCACGATCGAATCAGAGCCGATCACTTTTACAAGAAGCGGACACCACCACCGAATGGGATGTTTCGATCGTTAGACGTTTTCTGACCTATGCGCCTCCGGTATCGCCGAGCGAGACCACTCTCGCGCTGGTTGGAGGCGATATTGCGGCCCTTATCGAGCCTCTCATCCTGGCTCTTTCTCCCGCCGATGTTGCCGCGTTGAAGACACAATTTGCGACAGACACGCAAGTGCCCGCAGAGCATGATCGCTCGCTCCTCCGGGCCGGGCGGATTTATTACGGGCAGACAAATTTATCAACTGCGGAACGTGCGGTTCTTCGCAGTGTCTTTGTTCGTTTAGTGCTTGCCCGTTAGTGTCCAAAATCCGCAATTCGCGATAGGGTCCGAACTTCATATCTGAGACGATTTGCGTTTAATTTCAGTAGCCCGTCGATCCCCTGCGCCCGCCCGATAGGCGGGGTGAACTTCGGGGTACGTCGTCATATGCAGCAACGGGGAGAGCCCGGGCTTATCCCTGATCGGAAAAACGGGCGATTAAACCCAGATGAGCCTTTACCTTGACGCCTGCTCTGATATTTTGAACCACCTCATACTGGTGGCCTAATTCCAATCGCAACTTATCAACAAGTTCGCGGCCTGTGGCTTTAAAAATACGAATTTCTTCACTTGAGTTAAATCTGGAATTTGTAGGATCATTTATATCAAGAATTGCATCAAACTCAGCAGCCCAGGCCATTAATTCATCACATAGCAATGAACAAATGGGCAAAATTTGGGGGGGGGGGATATTACCTACATTACCCGGCGATGTTTCCCACAAAGATAGCACTGATAATTTGGCATTACTTTAATCGTCCTCATGGTACTCCCCAAGCAGGATTTATTACACTAGCCCCCCTACCCCAACACCAAATCATCCCGGTGGATCATCTCATCCCGCCCGCGCCACCCCAATATCGCCTCGATCTTGTCCGACCGATGCCCGGCGATCCGTTCCGCATCCGTGCTGGCATACGCCGACAGCCCGCGCCCCAGCACCGCTCCATCCGGCCCCACGACCGTCACCGGGTCCCCCCGCTCGAACACCCCATCCACCGCTCGGACTCCCGCCGGCAGCAAAGACCGCCCGCCCGCCAGTGCCTTCGCGGCACCCGCATCCACCGTCAGCACGCCCTGCGGCGACAATGTCCCACCAATCCAGCGTTTGCGCGCCGAACGGCCCTCCGGCACCGGCAGGAACCAGGTGCAGCGCGCACCGCGTTCCAGCGCCTGCAACGGCCGCTCGACATTGCCGATCGCGATCGCCATCGCACAGCCGGCCTGCGTAGCGATCCGAGCGGCGACCAGCTTGGTGCGCATGCCGCCGGACGAGTAACCGGGCGGCGGTTCACCCCCCATCGCCTCGATCTCCGGCGTGATCGCCTCCACCACCGGAATATGCGCCGCTCCAGGGTCCCGTCGCGGATCGGCGGTGTAAAGACCGTCGATGTCGGACAGCAGGATCAGTTGGTCCGCCTGCACCATCTCGGCAACCCTGGCCGCCAGGCGGTCATTGTCGCCGAAACGAATTTCGGTCGTCGCGACAGTATCGTTCTCGTTGATCACCGGCACACAGCGCAGCGCCAGCAACGTGTTCAGCGTCTCGCGCGCGTTCAAATAACGACGGCGGTCCTCGGTGTCGCCCAGGGTCAGCAGCAACTGGGCGGCGGTCAGGTCGCGGGCCGACAACGCCTGGCTCCATGCCTGCGCCAGCCGGATTTGCCCGACCGCGGCGGCGGCCTGCTTTTCTTCCAGTTTCAAACGTTTCTGCGTCAACCCAAGCGTCCGCCGAGCCAGCGCGATGGCGCCCGAGGACACGATGATGACGTCGGTGCCGCGTTGCCGCAGCACCTGGATATCGGCCGCGACGCTGTCCAGCCACGCCGTCCGGGGCGCAGCCTGTTTCTCGTCCACCACCAGGGCACTGCCGATCTTCACCACGATGCGTTGGGCGCCCGTGATGGACGGGATCACGCGGCTTGCTCCTGCCTCGTGGTGTGGATGGTGTTTTGCAGCAGGCGCAGCATTTCGGGCACGCCCTGGCCGGTGGCGCCGGACAGCAGATAAACAGGACGGCCGGAGGCTTTGCGCAGCGCGGCCATGCGAGACGACGTTTCGCGCGGCGTCATCGAATCGGACTTATTCAGACCGATGATTTCCGGCTTTTCCGCCAGACCGCCGCCATAGGCCGCCATCTCGCCGCGCACCGTGCGCCAGGCCTTGACCACCTCTCCCGCCGCGCCGTCGATCAGGTGCAGCAGCACAGCGCAGCGTTCAACATGGCCGAGGAAGCGGTCGCCGAGGCCCGCACCTTCATGCGCGCCCTCGATCAGGCCGGGGATGTCGGCCAGCACGAACTCTTCGGCGTTCGACAGGCGGATGACGCCAAGCTGCGGATGCAGCGTGGTGAACGGATAATCGGCGATCTTCGGCTTGGCGGCGGAAACCACCGACAGGAAAGTGGATTTTCCGGCGTTCGGCAGTCCGACCAGGCCGGCATCGGCGATCAGCTTCAGGCGCAGCCAGACCCAGCGTTCCTCACCCGGCCAGCCCAGCGTCGCCTTGCGCGGTGCCCGGTTGGTCGAGGTCTTGAAGTGGGCGTTGCCAAACCCGCCATCGCCGCCGTTCAGCAGGGTGATGCGCATGCCGGCGACATCCATGTCGGCGAGCATCGTCTCCTGGTCATCGGCAAAGATTTGGGTGCCGATGGGGACGGTGACGACGATATCGCGCGCGCCGTGTCCGGTTTTGTCGGAACCCGATCCGTTGCCGCCCTTGGGACCGCGGAAATGCTGGGTGTAGCGGAAATCGATCAACGTATTCAGGTTGTGTTCGGCAACAAAGATGATGTCGCCGCCCTTGCCGCCGTTGCCGCCGTCCGGGCCACCGAATTCCATGAATTTCTCTCGCCGGAACGCGATCACGCCGTCGCCGCCGTCGCCGGAGCGGAGGTAGATCTTAGCCTGGTCGAGAAACTTCATAACGTGTCACCAAAACAGAACGGGGGCCGGCATGGAAACCGACCCCCGCACAGGTATTCCAATGGGGTCGATGTTACTCGGCTGCGAGCAGCATCGGCTCCTCAGCGGCATACGGCTCAACGGAGATATGCACGCGGCCTTCGGAGCGGCGGTTGAACTTCACCTTGCCGTCGATCAGGGCGAAAATCGTGTGGTCGCGGCCCATGCCGACATGGGTGCCGGGATACCACTTGGTGCCGCGCTGACGGATCAGGATGTTGCCGGCGACCACGGCTTCGCCGCCGAACTTCTT
>JAYUEJ010000307.1:0-5813 GCA_043739265.1 Rhodopila sp.
GTGGCAATAAAGCGGGTGCCCATGTAGCCGAGGTCGCAGCCCAGGGTTCGCGCCGCCGCCAGCGCATGGCCGTCGCCGATGCCGCCTGCCAGGACCAGCGGACCGGCAAAAATCCGCCGCACCGCGCGGACGAACGCAAACGGGTTCAACCACCCGGTCTGCCCACCGGCACCCGCGGTCAGCAGGATCAACCCGTCGGCACCCGCCTGGATCGCCCGTTCGGCATGGCGAATGGAGGCCACATCGGAAAACACCAACGCCCCGGCATCGTGCAGCGGAGCAACGACTTCGGCCGGAGATCCGACACTTGTAATGACGATCTCCGGCGCATGCCGCAGAAGTACCGCCAGATCGTCGCGCATCCGCGTATTGGATCGATGCACGATCAAATTCGCGCACCACGGCGCCGCCATCGGTGTCGCGCGAATTGCCGTCAGCCAGGAGTCGAGTTCCTCGACGGACCGGCAATTGGCGGTTGGAAAGGCGCCGATCACCCCGTTCCGGCAGGCGGCGACCACCAGATCGACGCCCGAGACCCGAAACATCGGTGCCGCGATCAGCGGCAGAAGCAGCCTGTTCAGCAAGGCCGCGGCCACTTCCATCAGACTTTCGGCCAGATCACGTCATGGGTGGCGATGGACGGCGGATACACCGGCACCGGCCTGCCGTCGCGCCACTGCACGACGGTCAGTTTGGCACCGATCCGGCGTCCCTTCTCGTCATACTTCAGGTGGCCGTCGGGGAACAACAGCGCCGGGCCATCGGTCATGTCGAGTTCGCGCATCGCGGCACTAACCTTGCGCCGGTCGGCGACGCCGCATTTTTCCAGTGCTTCCTTTAAAATCATGACGTGGGCATAAGCGAAGATGGAATCATGACCGAACCAGGGCTCGCCGGTTTTCGCCAGGAAGCGTTTCTCCAGATCCGCCTGCCGCTTGCCGGGCCAGTTCGCCAAAGCAACGAAAACGCCTTCCAGGTTCTCGGCGCCCGCGACATTCAGCAGCTCCGGCACCGCCCAATGGCCGCCGCCGCCGATTTTCGGCAACTTGTTACTCTTCAGTCCGAATTCGGCGAATTTATCGACCAGCAACTTGTCGTCCGGCACATTGGTTGACTGGAACCCGAGGAAATCCGGTTTCGCCGACCGGATGTGCTGGATCATCGTCGTGGCGTCGGCCAGCGGCGGTGTATAAACCTCATCGGCGACCAGCGTCAGGCCGAGGTCTTTCGCGGTTTGACCGCGGATCGACTTCATAAAGCTGACCGAGGACGCGGTGTTGTCGCCGATATAAGCGAATTTCGTTGGTCTTTTGCCCGATGCCTTCTCGGCGAGTTCGACGATCATCGGCAACAGCTCCTCGGCCTGCCGATCGGCGGTGGGGGACGACTGAAACACATGCCGGAAGCCGCGGCCGGTGATCAGGTCGGAGTAGGACAGGGTCAACCAGGGCAGTTCGACGCGTTCGGTCACTTCGGTCGCGGCAAGTGTGAAGGTGGACAGCCAGCAGCCGAAACCGCCAACCAGATCGGGCTCTTGCGCGACCATCCGCTGGGCGGCGTCCTTCGCCTTTTCCGCGCTGTCCTGGGTATCGTATTCGATCAACTTCATCTTGGCGCCGCCCATCGACCGGATGCCGCCGGCGTTGTTGACGTCCTCGATCGCCATCCGGGCGCCCATCTGTTCCAGGATACCCTGGCGCGCCCAGGGGCCGGACAATGGCACCAGCATGGCGATTTTGACCTCTTTCGGCGCCTGTGCCCGGGCGGGGGAAAGGCTGGCGGCCGAGGCGGCGAGGCCGAGGCCGATGGTGGAACGGCGAGACAGGTCGGACATTGCAACGTTTCTCCGGTTTGTTGGGGTTCAGAACAAATTTTGGATTGTCATTGCGAGAAGCGACGCAACGCGGCAAACGCCTTTGATGCGCGCACCGCCCGGCTGCTCGCAATGACCGCCGGGGCTGACTCGCATCTCAACTCAGGCCCAAATAGGATTTTCGGACACGGTCGTCCTGCAACAGCGTTTCGTATGGCCCGTCCAGCACCATGCGGCCGGTTTCCAGCACGTAGCCATGGTCCGAAAGTTCCAGTGCCTCGGCCACACGTTGCTCGACCAGCAAAATCGTGACGCCGTCTTCCTTATGAATCTGCGACACCCTTTCAAAGATCGTGTCGGCGACTGCGGGTGCCAGCCCCATAGACGGTTCGTCAAGCATCAGCAGCCGCGGCGCGCAGGCCAGGCCGCGGCCGATGGCGACCATCTGCTGTTCCCCGCCCGACAGCGTGCCGGCCAACTGCGTGGCGCGTTCGGCCAGGATCGGGAACAATGTGTGGATCCGGTCCAGCGTATGGTGCCACGCCCTCTGTCCGGCTTTCGGATAAGCCCCCATCTCCAGATTTTCCAGCACGGTCAGGGTTTTGAACACCTGACGCCCCTCCGGGACATGCGCGATGCCCAAATGCGCCCGCCGCGCCGGCGGCAGACTGAACAGGTTCTGGCCCATGAAGGTGATTTGACCGGCGGCGGCCGGCACAATACCGGAAATCGTTTTGAACAACGTGGATTTTCCCGCGCCATTCGGCCCGACAACGGTAACGAACTGGCCGTCCTTCACCGACAGAGAAACGTCCGTCAGCGCCCGCAGTCCGCCATACGAAACGGACAGATTGGTGACCTCAAGCATGTTGTTTCGCCGCCCATTTCTTGCCCAGATAGGCCTCGATCACCGCTCGGTCCTCCACCACCTGCCGGGGCAAACCGCTGGCCAGCACCCGGCCGTGATCCAGCACCACGAACCGGTCGGCGATGCGCATCATCGCGTGCATCGTGTGCTCGATGATCACCACGGTCATGCCCTCGCCGCGCAGGCGTTGCAGCACGTCCAACACGTCGTCGCATTCCTCCCGGCCCAGTCCCGCCAGCGTTTCATCCAGCAACAGCAATCGCGGCGCCCCGGCCAGTGCCCTGGCCAACTCCATCAGTCGGAGTTGTTTGTTGGTCAGTTGGCCGGCGGCGATTCCGGCCTGGTCCGCCAGCCCGACACGGTCCAGCGCATGTGCCGCCGAGGCGATCGCGTCGGCATCCCTGAAACCGGCGCCGTAGGCCCCGACAATGACGTTGTCCAGCAACGGCAAACGCGGGAAGCTGCGGACCACCTGGAACGTGCGGCCGACGCCCATGCGGGCGACCGCGTGAACCTTCCGGCCAAGCATTGATTCGCCGCCCAGGACGGCAGAGCCTTCGTCGGGCTGCAGCACACCGTTCAGCAGATTGAACAAGGTGGTCTTGCCGGCGCCGTTGGGGCCGATAATGCCCAAAATCTCGCCGGCCCTCACCTCGAACGTCACGCCGCTGACCGCTCGGAGGCCACCGAAGGACCGTGACAGGCCCTCGACTTTGAGCAACAGCGATCCCGCTTCGGCCGGCTGTTTGACCGGCGGCGCGTTGGCGGCGAGTGAAACCGGCAGCCTGGCAGCTTCCTTGGGCCGGAAGAAACGATCGCGGATCGTCCAGAACAGGCCGTCGGGTGAGGCCAGCATGATGCCGATGATCGCCACGCCGTACACCACGCCCTGGATGCCAGGCAGGATATTTCCTAGTTCGGCGTTCAGGGATTCAGCCAATGGCACCAGGATCGCGGCGCCGATCACCGGCCCCCAGACTGACGCGACGCCTCCGAACAGGGTGACCACCACCGCCTGCGCCGACACCAGCAGCCCGAACACCGAATCCGGGGTTACCACCAGCAGCACGCAAGCATAGAAACCGCCTGCCGCCGCGGCCAGCATGCCGGACACCACCAGCGCCCGCATCTTCCAGAGCCGAGCATTGATGCCGGCTGCTTCGGCGGCGAGTTCGTTTTGGCGAATCGCCAGAAGAGCCAGTCCGAAGCGGGAGTTTTCCACCAGCATGCAGACGAAGACCCCGACGATCAGTAGTAAAACGGCGACCAGTGTATAGTAATGCGGATTGGTGAATTCCAGGAACATCGCCGGGTTTTCGCGATGCATCGGCAACGACATTTCCTGGAATCCGAGGTATTGCAGGAAATACAAAATCGCCAATGGATAGGCGAGCATCGACAGCGCAAAGTAATGGCCTTTCAGCCGGAACGTCGGCAGCCCGATCAGCACCGCCGCGACGGCGGCGACGATCATGCCCAGCGGAATGCCAAGCCACGGTGTCAGGTTCCAGTAAACCAGCGCCAGCGTCACGACATAGGCGCCGATGCCGAAGAACGACGCATGCCCGAACGACAACTGCCCGCCGTAGCCGGACAGGATGTTCCACGACACCCCGAACAGTGCCCAGACCGGCACCAGCGTCATGATCAACTGGTAGTAGCTGTTGGTGACGAAAGTCGAAAGCGCCAGATACGAAATCGACACGAATCCAAGGGTGACGAGGTCTTTCTTCAGTCTGGGGGCGGAACCGTACCGCATCAGGCGCGCTCCGCCGAACGGCCGAACAAGCCTTGCGGACGCAGCAGAACGATCAACAGGAACACCACGAAGATGGCCGCGTTCTGTAGCTGCGGCGGCAGGACCAGCGCAGAACATTGTTGCACGAAGCCCACGGTCAGGCCACCCCAGAACGCCCCCAGGATGCTGCCCATGCCGCCCAGCACGACGCCCGAATACATGATGATCACGTAGTCCAGGCCGATGAACGGTCCGAACGACAGGTAGGTCGCCATCAACCCGCCGGCGATCGCGGTGATGCCGCTGCCCAGCCCGAAGGCGATCCGGTACGCCTTGTCAGTGTCGATACCCATATAGGTCGCGGCGATCGGGTTATCCGATGCCGCTCGCAGCGCCTTGCCCAATCGTGTATATTCCATCACCAGATACAGCGCGACCGCGGTAACGATCGCCACCGCGCAGGCGATCATCCTGGCCTTGTTGAGGAACACGGTGGCGTCGCCGTAGATCGGACCGATCTCGATCGCGCTGGACGCCAGCGGGGTGCGGACGGTCATCGGGGTGGACCCGAACAGGATCAGGCCGCCGTTCTGCAGGATCAACGAAATGCCCAGGGTCACGATCAACTGGCCGAAATGGCCCTCATCCAGCGACCCCGTCGTGCGCAATCCGGACACCCGGGCAATCAGGAATTTGTGCAGCAGGGCGCCCCCCGCGAAGACGATCGGGCCGGCGAGCAAAGCTCCCACGAACGGGCCGATATACGGCCCCATGAACGCCAGCACGCCGCCGCCGGTCACCAGATACAGGCTGGAGAACATGCCAAGCATCAACAACTCGCCCTGGGCGAAGTTGACGATTCGCATGATGCCGAAGATCAGCCCGAGGCCGATGCACATCAGTCCGTAGATGCAGCCGATCGTGATTCCCGCGGCAAGCGCGTTCAGCACGTTCTCGATAAGAGCCTCTGGATCCACGTTTTTTCGCTGCCTCCCCGGCCGGCTGCCCATTTCGGCGGCTTATGTTTCCGGTCCTGTGTAACGGCTACCGATGGATGGCTCAAGCAGGGGGACGATGATGAAAGGGGCTTTTCGGACACAGTAGCCATTTCGGCGTTTTCGCGACATAAAGCAGATTGAGGAGAACGCTTATGCCGACCACGAAACCCTGGAATCCGAATTCCTGGCGCGATTGCCCCATCCGTCAGGTTCCCAGCTACCCGGACCAGACGAAACTACAGGAGATGGAAGCCCGGCTGGGCAAATATCCCCCCTTGGTGTTCGCCGGCGAAGCCCGCCGCCTGAAAGCCCATCTGGCGCTGGCCTCGGAGGGCAAGGCCTTCGTGTTGCAAGGTGGCGACTGCGCCGAGAGTTTCTCCGATTTCACCGCCAATA
>JAYUEJ010000308.1:0-1904 GCA_043739265.1 Rhodopila sp.
GGCCGAACAAGCGCGGGACCAGGCGCGTGGCGGTGATCGGGGCTGGGGCCAGCGGCCTGTGTTCGGCGAAATACCTGCTGCAAGCCGGCTTCGATGTGACTGTGTTCGAAATCGGCAGCCAGATCGGCGGCATGTGGTGTTTCAATAATGACAGCGGCCGGTCATCCGCCTATCGCACGCTGCACATCAACACCTCCCGCGGCGTCACCCGGTTCAGCGACCTGGATTTCGACGCCGATACCCAATCCTTCCCGGACCATTATGATATGCACCGCTATCTGGTGCGGTACGCCGACCATTTCGCGGTGACCCCGCGCATCCGGTTCAACAGCAAGGTGGAACACATTCGGCCCGCGTTCGATCCGGCGCGGGAGCCTCCGGTTTGGGAGATCGTTCTGGCGGGCGGGTTGGTCGAGCGGTTCGATTCGGTGCTGGTCGCTACCGGGCATCTGACCAAACCGATGCATGCGCCGGAGCTGGAACGGTTTGGCGAGGGCTATCTGCACGCCCATGACTACCGGGCACCGGAACCGTTCGTCGGCAAACGCATCTGCGTCGTTGGCGTGGGCAACAGCGCGTGCGACATCGCCAGCGACGTCTGCGTAACGTCTCGCCGCACCGTCCTGGTCGCTCGGTCTGGCGTAACGATTTTGCCAAAGTTGCTGTTCGGGCGGGCGTTTACCGATATCACTGCGCGGATCCAGCGGCCGTGGATCCCGCGCACGTTACGCCGGAAACTGGTTCGGGCGCTGGTATGGCTGGCGCATGGCGATATGACGAAGCTTGGGTTCAAGCCATCCACCACATTAAGCCATGTGACGTCCAACGGCACGGTGACGACAGACATCGCCTATCGCCGCATCGTCGTGCAGCAAGGGATCGAGGCCGTGGATGGCCACACCATTCGCTTCGCCGATGGGTCCGAGGCGGAATTCGACACGCTGATCGCGGCGACCGGCTATCGTATCGACCTCGATATGCTGCCGCCCGATGTGGTGCGGGTGGCGGATAACCGGCTGGATCTTTATATGCGGATCGTGCCGCCCGGATGGCCGGGACTGTTCCTGATGGGGTTCTTCAACACCGATACGGCGCTGAACATGGTGTTCGAGCATCAGGCGCGCTGGGTGCGGGAGTATTTGCTGGAAAACGCGGTGCTGCCTCCCGACGGGGTGATGCGGCAGGCGATCGCCGAGCGGACGGCATGGTATAAGAGTCAGTATCGCGATAGTGCGCGCCATACGATCGAGGAGGAGCATGTGCGGTATCTGACCGATCTGCGGACAACGCTGAAGGCGGCAATGGGGACGAGGCCGGCGCGGGCGGCGTGACGGCACGCGGCGCCCCAATATTATCGCATCCTGTACGCGCCATTTCCCCATCGTCATGGTTCGGCTGGTCCGGGAATAGCTGCCCCGGACAAGCCGTGCCACGACGAAATGAGGGGCCTGACAGAAGATTCGCTGATTGTTGGGCGTCGCCTTACGCCTACAGTCGCGCCATAACCGTTCGGGCGAACGCCTCGGCCAGTCGCCACTTCGTTTCGTTTCCGACGGCAAAGACCATCTCCTGCAACCCGTCTTTCTCCAGACCCCGAATTTGCTCGATCAATTCGTCGGCGGTGCCGACCAGGCAGGTGTCGCGAATCAGTTGTTCGTCGATTAGCTCTGCCTCCCCCGGATGCAGATCGGTGTAGTGGAATTCGTGGGTGCGGAAGTGCCGGTGTTCGACAGGCGTCTGCTCCACCAGGGCGCAATAGGGCTTCCAGATGCGGCGCAGAAATTCGGGCGGCTCGACCCCTGTCTCATGCACCACGTCGTAGAAGTAATAAACGCTGGCCATTACGTTCGCACCGATCGACCGTTTCACCCGGTCGGAATCCACCGCCTCCCCCGGCTGCAACA
>JAYUEJ010000309.1:0-5804 GCA_043739265.1 Rhodopila sp.
AGGCTTTCGGCAAACGAGCGCGAGGTTTTCGGCCTGACATCTCCGCCACGCAAACTGCTGCTGAATGTGCCCCATTTGGAATACATGCGTCACCATCAGGACCAGTTCAGAGCCAACGAGCAAAAACACTGACCCGACATGGACGTCCCGTCGCTCACGATCACCGTCTTTGCGCATGGTTGCATGTACCAGACCACGTAAGCATTCATGCGCGACCGGGACATCGGCGGCCGTGGGCGCGACAAGTTCGTTTAAATTGCCATATCGTATGGTCGTCTGTCTCTTCCATGAAGTTTCACTTAAACAATTATATACACGTAACATAACACAAACGAAAACCGATTCAGCCGCAGCGGACGCCCCCACCTCCCGGAGCCTGAGCGCTGGCAAAAAAACTAGGTCAGCAGGGCGCTGGCATAAGCCGCCACCGTCGCGGCGAACCCCATTTCCAGCGCGTCGGCGGTCAGTTCGTGGCCGATGGAAGCCTCCGCCAGAAACGGCGCCGCCTGCATCAGGGGTGGGATGTTGTGCAGGTTCAGGTCGTGCCCCGCGTTGACCACCAGACCAGCGTCCCGGGCGCGCACGGCGGTCGCCGCGATGCGGTCAAGCAACGGCCGATGCTCACCATCGCGGAAGGCAGCGGCGTAGGCACCTGTGTAAATCTCCACGCCATCGGCGCCGGACTGAAGCACACGCTCGATCACACCCGGGTCGGGATCGATGAACAGAATCACCCGGCACCCCAGCGCCTGCATCGCGGCAATCGCCGGTGTCGCCAGCGCTGCCTGGGCGGGATCCAGCATCCAACCTTCCTCCGACGTAAAGGCCTCCGGCGCATCCGGCACCAACGTCGCCTGCTCCGGCCGGTTTTCGCGCAGGATTTGGATGAACCGCTCGTCCGGGTAGCCCTCGATATTGAATTCCATCGCCGGCCGGAGCGGCGCCATCAGCTCGGTCAACATCGGCACGTCGGCAGCGCGAATGTGCCGCTCATCCGGCCTGGGATGCACCGTCAGCCCACGCGCACCGGACCGCAGCGCCAACCCGGCGAAGCGGCGAAGGTCGGGGACACCGGTGCGGCGGGCGTTCCGCAGCAGGGCGATCTTGTTCAAATTCACACTCAGTCGGGCCATGCGCGGCACGGTAGCGCGTCGGCGGTCACGACTCAACGTGACGCGTTTGGCCAACACCGCAGAGTGAATGGATTTTGGCGAACCGTTGCCAATGGTACGACGTTGCCTGTCATATTGCCGCTGAACTTGTATTGGCCGGCGATTCTGAATCCCTGTCAGGAACGTGTTTGTGATGTCCAGGACTCTCGTGTCGCAAGCCAACGTCATCGTGTTTGGCGTGCTGATCGCCTTCCTCGCCGTGATCGGCGGGCTGATCTGGGATCAGGCCAACGCCGCCCGTTCGGGGCGTCAATGGACGATGCATACCTATGAAGTGCTGGGAACCATCCGCGAACTTGGCATCATGGTTCGTGATGCCGAAACCAATCAACGCGGCTTCCTGCTGACGGGAAACAGTGACTATCTCGCTCAGTTCGATTCCGCCCTAAGCCGGATTCCCGCTCTGCAGGGCGAACTGCAAAGCCAGACCAGTGATAATGCCGCCCAACAAGGCCGTTTGCAGGTGTTGGCACCCGCCTGGCAGCAGCGGCTTCAGCAGCTTTCGCAAACCATTCAGGTGCGTCGCGACAAGGGCATGGAGGCAGCGTCCGCGCTTGTCGGGACGACCGCCGGCCGCGCCACGATGAAAAACATCGAGGACACCCTGGCGGCCATGTCCGCAATGGAACGATCCTTGCTGACAGAACGGCTGGCCACCACCGATCGACGCGGCGACACCGTCAGGGTTCTCGTCATCGTGGCAACCGCCATCGCCATCCTGGCACTGCTTTGGGCCGCTCGGCTGCTCAATCTTGCCTACGCCCGGTCCTATCGTGCGGAAGCCGAACAACGAACTTTAGCCGGACGCCTGCATACGTCACTGGATAGCCTGAGCCAGGGCGTCGGGGTGTTCGGGCCGGGCCATCGGCTGCGGCATTGGAACCATTGCTTCCAGGTCCTGCTCGACCTTCCGCCGGCCATGGTGCGGACGGCGACGCCATACGCTGCCTTCGTCGAGTATCTCAGCGCCGACGGCCGGGCGCTGTTGGAAAGCGAAGAGCAGATTGAGTATGGCCCGCAAACCGGCATCGAACCAATCGAGTATGAATGCCTGCATCCGAACGGACACCACCTTGAAATCCGCCGCACGCCGACACCCGACGGCGGCTTCGTGCTGACGATTTCCGATATGACCAAACGGAAACAATCGGAGGCAATCCTTCGTGAATCGCAGAAGATGCAGGCGATCGGCCAGCTTACCGGCGGGATCGCGCATGACTTCAACAATTTGCTGACGGTGATATCGGGCAATATGGAACTTGCGCGCATGAAACTGGAGCCGCTGAGTCCGTTACTAAATCACATCGAACGGTCGTTGTGGGCGGTGCAGCGCGGCGGAATGCTCAACCGGCAGCTTCTGGCGTTCGCCCGCAAGCAGCCGCTGCGGCCGGCACCGATCGATCTGTCCGCCAGCCTGCCGGAGCTGGTGCCGTTGATGAGCCGTACGTTGGGCGAACACATCGATGTGCGCGTGGTGGACACCGCCGGATTGTGGCCGGCGATGGCCGACCCGGCTCAGGTGGAAAGCGCGGTTCTGAACCTGTCGTTGAATGCGCGCGACGCGATGCAAGATGGCGGCTGCCTGACGATCGAGCTGGCAAACAAAGTGCTGGATGCCGACTATGCCCGATCCCACGCCGAGGTGGCGGCGGGTGATTACGTTATGATCGCGGTGTCGGACACCGGGCATGGTATGGCGCCGGACGTCGTTGCGCGCGCGTTCGAGCCGTTCTTCACCACGAAAACCGACGGACGCGGCACCGGCCTTGGGCTGGCCATGGTGTTCGGATTCGCCAAACAGTCGGGTGGTCATGTGAATATCTATTCGGAGCCCGGTCAGGGCACAGCGGTCAAACTGTATCTGCCGCGCGCGATCGGCGGGTTGGTCGCGGCCAGTCAGCCCAGCCGCGCACCCGCCGATCTGCCGCACGGGTCGGCAACGATCCTGGTGGTCGAGGACGACGACGAGGTGCGCGCCGTAACGGTGACGATCCTGCTCGGTCTTGGCTACCGCGTGCTGGAGGCGCCCGATGGCAATGCGGGGCTGCTGGTTTTCGGTGCCCACGCGGCGGAGGTGGATATGCTGCTCACCGATGTAGTGCTGCCGGGCAAGATTCGCGGTCGGGACCTGGCAGAACGGATCACCGCGATGCGGCCCGACGTGAGAGTGCTGTTCATGTCCGGATATACTGAAAACTCAATCGTGCATCACGGGCGTCTGGACGACGGCGTGCAGCTTATCAGCAAGCCGTTCAAACGCGAGCAACTGGCGCGCAAGGTCGCCGAGGTGCTGCGGAGCGGTACTGTCGAGGCGCCGCCGGCGGGGGCTGTCGAGGACGGGACGAACGAGGCCGACAATGTCGTGGATTTGCGAGGGCGCCGGCGAGATTGAGCCAGCAGATCAACCGCATCGTTCGTTGGTTGCTGCCTATCCGTCAAAACCCGGGTTGCAAAAATCGTCCATTATTTTTACAAATCTGGAACAGTTTCACGCCCATGGCGGTTTGGCACCCAATACACCGTTGTGCCGGCCGAGACGATACATCCGCCGGCCTTTTCCAAGGCGCGCATTGGAATTTTTCTCTGCCGCCTCTGCGCCTCGGCGGCCTCTGCGTGAAAAGGATCAGCCGAAACACCCGCCAGACTTCGCCCATAAGCACAATGTCAGGCTGACTGGAAATCTCAGTCGTGTCGAAAGCAGTTGGCCCGTTTCTCCGCCAACGCGAAAACCCGCTCCCGCAGATCCCAAGAATACGATCTGCACGCCGTCAAAGCATCGAAACCGCCGACTTTCTGTTACCGGCGTCCTGGAAATCACAGCTGGCACAAGTTTCGGCAGACCCTCCAATTCCAGTCAGGGTGAAATTGCTCCAGAGACGACTGTTTGCCGCCAGCCGCCGGGCGTAATGCAGACGGAGCCGACTCCTTCCATTGCACAAGACTAAAATGCGCGGCTCATCTCGCAAATTATAGTCTATGGTCACAGGTCATTTTGTAACCACTCCTTAACCCTGGTCGATCGCGGAAGCCGACTTCGCCAGTTCACGTAGCATGAATTTCTGAATCTTCCCGGTCGATGTCTTGGGAATGTCACGGAAAACAAATGTTTTCGGTACTTTAAACCGAGCCATGTGTTGACGACAGAAATCGCGAAGTTGTTCGGCGGTGACGGATGCGCCGGGCTTCAGTTCGATAAACGCACAGGGCGTCTCGCCCCATTTTTCATCCGGCTGGGCAACGACGGCGGCACTCAGCACGGCGGGATGACGGTACAGCGTTTCCTCGACTTCAATGGAAGAGATGTTTTCGCCACCGGAGATGATGACATCCTTCGACCGGTCGCGGATTTTCGCGTAGCCATCCGGCTGCATCACTGCCAGGTCGCCGGTATGGAACCAGCCTCCGGCGAACGCCTGTTCGGTGGCGGATGGGTTCTTCAGATACCCTTTCATGGTGATGTTACCACGGAACATGATCTCACCCATCGTTTCGCCATCACACGGAACGGGCTGCATCGTTTCGGGGTCGATTACCGCCATTGCCTCTTGCAGGGGCGTTCGCACACCCTGGCGTCCGTTGCGTTCGGCGCGCCGGTCGATCGGCATGTGGGCCCATGCCTCGTGCTTGGAACACACCCCTGCCGGCCCATAGACTTCGGTCAGTCCATAGACATGCGTCAATTCGATACCGATCTCTTCCGCACCCTCGATAATCGCGGCAGGCGGGGCGGCGCCGGCGACCTGTCCGGCGATGCGGCGGCCGATTCCGGCGCGTAACTCCGCCGGCGCATTGATCAACATGGAATAGACGATCGGCGCACCGCACATATGCGTCACTCCGTTGTCACGGATGGCATCCAGCATCGCCTTCGCCTCGATGCGCCGCAAGCAGACATTCACCCCTGCCCGTTCGGCCATCGTCCACGGGAAACACCAGCCGTTGCAGTGGAACATCGGCAGCGTCCACAGATACACCGCGTGGTGCGGCATTGCCCAGCCAAGCACATTGTTGACGGCGTTCAGATGCGCGCCGCGATGATGGGTGACGACGCCTTTCGGGTCGCCGGTGGTGCCCGATGTATAATTCAGTGCGATCGCGTCCCATTCGTCGGCGGGGTTTTGCCAGGCGTATTCCGGGTCGCCCTCGGTCAGGAACGCCTCATAGGTGGTTTCGCCGACCAATTTGCCGTCGGGCCAGGCGGGATCGTCGATGTCGATGACCAGGGGTTTGTCGTCCATCAGGGCCAGCGCGGCTTCAATAACGGCGGAGAATTCACGGTCGGTGATCAGCACTTTGGCTCCGCCGTGGCGCAACTGAAAGGCGATGGCTTCGGCATCCAGGCGGGTGTTCATGGTGTTCAGCACTGCGCCGCACATCGGCACGCCGAACGCGGCCTCATACATCGGCGGGGTATTTGGAGCGATGATCGCGACGGTATCGTTATTACCGATACCCCGCCGCGACAAGGCTGACGCCAGCTGCCGGCAGCGTGCATAGGTCTGTTTCCAGGTCCACCGTTCGGTGCCATGCACGACGGAGAGTTTGTCGGGATAGACACAGGCGGCGCGCTCGATGAAGGTCAGCGGCGTCAGTGGAGTGTAGTTCGCCTGGTTTTTCGGCAGGTCGTCGAAT